>DOSP01000063.1:0-691 GCA_003512175.1 Candidatus Kerfeldbacteria bacterium | reverse complement strand
CGACGCGCTTCGAGCAATTGGCTAAAGGTTAAACCATGCTCGGCCATTACCGCCTGCACGTGCGGATAATACAGTTTATCTTGCTGAATCCCTTCTTCACGGTCTCCCACCATGGCAATCACAGGTAGTACGTCAAACGGCAATGCTAGACGTTCGGCAATATGGGAGGCGCAGGCCGGATGCTCCATATTGTAGTAGTGCACATTGGCATGCGGTGCCGGATGGTGATGATGATCAAAAAAATACACTTGGCCTGGCCAACGCTGGGCTAAGCCTTGCACAGTGTCGCCCGGAAAATTCAGATCGCAGGTGATAATAAATTCATATCCCTGAGCTTGCAAGTAATCGTACTGGTCGGGCGTCAGGTAATAATTGGTGATGGTAGGCATGAATAGATCGACCGTGATGCCAGGATATTCTTGCCGAAAATAATTACGCAGAATGGCTGCAGACACAATCCCATCCGTGTCCCAGTGATGAATGACGACCCCTTTATTCCGTGCACCGATATCGGCAAAGACATCCATAGATTATTGCACAAAGATATTACCTTGTTGAATCAACAACTGAGAAATTTCTGGACGCATAATCGTATCCGGCACCACTTCCCCTTTCTGTAATAACTGCCGAATAATCGTGCCCGATGGCCCAGTCCGCTGATCATCTGGATGGGCGCACGATTTTGCCGTGG
>DOSP01000091.1:273-2577 GCA_003512175.1 Candidatus Kerfeldbacteria bacterium | reverse complement strand
TAGAATACCCGATGGTTATACATACACTCTTCCGATTCATAACTGGCAAATGTCATGTAGCAGTTCTTGCTGCGTTCAGTGTATTGGCAAAATGGACTATTTTCGTTTTGCACAACCGATAATCCAATATGTGGAATCTTCAGGCGTAAGCTATTAAATTGCTCAAGGTAATTTAGCATGGCGATAGAGTAGAACATATATTACGAGTGGCCAATAGCACCATGTGGTGATATACTACACCATATGTATACAGAACTCTTTCAGGAGATTGGGTTGTCGCCGAATGAGGCCAAAATCTACGAAACCCTCTTGAATATAGGGGTTTCCGGTGTTGGGGATATTTCTACTAAGGCCAATGTTCATCGTCGTAATGTGTATGACGCTCTCCAGCGTTTAGTGCAGAAGGGGCTAGTGTTCACGACCTTTCAAAAAAATGAGAACCGTTATTCTGCGGTAGACCCCAATAAACTGATGGAACTGGTTCGTGAAAAACAGGTGCACTTAGCCGAGGTGCTGCCAGATTTACAGAAACTGTATCAACGCGAACCCCCGGAAAATGCAGCATACATTTATCGAGGTATTGAGGGCTATAAAAATTACCGCAGAGATTTACTGCGCGTTTCTCAAGAATACTTTTTTCTGGGCGCTAAAGGGTTATGGCTAAGTCCGCAGATTGATGAAGGTTTCCGCAAACGGTTTGTGCTACCCGTGCAGAAGGATGGTAGCGTGAAGCAGAAAATATTATTTGATCCACGTGTACCAAAACAATTGCCGCAAGCCATTAAGGATGTCCAGCCAAAAAACTATAAGATATTACCACAGCAGTATGCTACGCCCGGGGTCGTGGATATTTTTGGTGATTATGTAGTGACGTTTGCCAATGTTGGTGTGGGGCAGTTAGATGATGATGTCACGATTTTTGTGATGCGTAACCAGGCACTGGCGGATAGTTATAAAACGTGGTTCCAGTTTATCTGGGATCACTGCTGAAGTAGGGCAGCGGATCCACCTGCTCATCACCGTGTCGCACTTCGATATGGAGATGGTCACCAGTCGCATAACCGGAGCTACCAACAGTACCAATCACTGTGGAAGTATATACAACGTCACCTACGTCCACATAGGTATCTTGTAAATGAGCATACAGCGTTGATATCTGTTGAGGGTGTGAAGGGTGCGAAATAATGATTTTATTGCCGTATGGTCCTGTATGTGTGACTTCCGTGACGATGCCATAAAAAACCGCTTGGACTGGTTGCCCAGTTCGTGTATCGATATCCATTCCAGGATGATCAAGTGAAAATCCTCGACTCAGTTTTGTAATTTGAGTTGGCCAGTGTAGGGTAGAATCTGGCAATGTGATCAGTGAGCCATCTACAAAACCAACCGTAGAAATATAGTGGTGTGGGGTAATCACTGGTGGTTCAGCGGATGCTGGTGTAACGGCAGTGAGTAATACGGCTAGAAATAAACTAGACATAACCGTCGTAGGATAGCATGTGGTATGCTATGATGCAACCAATGAAACCAATTCTCATCATACAAAATATCAGGCGGGAATATCCAGGGATGATTCAGCAGTTATTGGACGAAAAAAGTATTGCCTATGAAATTGTTATGATGGAGGAACGGGCCGGTAATCCACCGGATTTGAAGAATTATCAAGCTTTAATGGTGTTGGGTGGGCCAGATAGCGCGAATGATACCACGCCAAAAATGTTGGCGGAAATTAAACTTGTGCAGCAGGCCTTAGCACAGCAACTACCGTTTCTGGGTATTTGTTTAGGTCACCAAGTAGTAGTGAAGGCCGCTGGTGGAAAAGTGGTACATTGCCCGAAACGTGAAATTGGTTGGGGATATACGATTCAACTCACACCAACGGGAAAAATTGATCCATTGTTTCATAGCTTGCCCGAAGCAATACCGACCTTTCAGTTACATGGTGAGATGGTACAAGTGGTTGACGGGATAACCGTATTGGCAACGGGCGATAACTGTCCGGTGCAAGTGGTCAAAGTTGGTCGTCAGGCTTATGGCGTACAGTGTCACTTTGAATTACATGATCAGCTGTATGAGACATGGTTGAATGAAGACTCAGATTTGCAAAAGCTTGATCGAACAGAGATGGAAAAATATTGGCAGAAGGTGAAGGATGGTTACTTGGCAACGGGGAGAAAACTGATGGAGAATTGGTTGAACCTCCTCTGATCCCTTATCACCTAACCTCTTCTCCCACTTGGGAGAAGAGGAATTTTTATATAAGATTCTTAACCAAAATCCCCTCTCCCAAGTGGGAGAGGGGAA
>DOSP01000091.1:0-204 GCA_003512175.1 Candidatus Kerfeldbacteria bacterium | reverse complement strand
TCTCCCAAGTGGGAGAGGGGAAATAGGAGTAAGGGGTGCAGAGGTCTAAAGCGAGAGATCGACAGCGCTCAGATCAACTTCCTCTTCTTGTGGTTGTGGTTTCGGAGCTGAAGTCATTGAATCAGATGGACGTGGGCGAGAGCGCATACCCTCTGGTTCGTAGATTTTGAGGTTCACGCGGGCATGGTGTTTGGCACCAACTAC
>DOSP01000035.1 GCA_003512175.1 Candidatus Kerfeldbacteria bacterium | reverse complement strand
ACACCGTTAATAAATTTTCCACTTGATGGCCCACCAAATGTTTTGGCGAGCTCAATGGATTCATTAATAGCTACTTTTGGCGGGATATCTTTATCATGCTGTAGTTCATAGATACCGATGCGTAGGACATTGCGATCCACCACCGTAATTTGTTCCAGTGGCCATTCCGGAGCATATTCACGAATCACGGTATCGAGGTGTGGTAGGTACTCGATCACTTTTTTCACCAAGTTTTCGCTGAATTGTTGATCATCAAACTCGGGAGCAAATTCAGCAATATTCCGCTTCAGTAACTCTGCGACATTACCTTGCTGTTTGTTAAAATCCCACTCATACAAGGTTTGCAGAGCAATCGTTCTAGCCAGGTGGCGGTTCGCCATGAGAATTTATTGTGTTACGGCTTCGGTCGGAGCTGGGGCTGCCGCCTTCACAGATGCGTTAACCTGCTTAGCGCGAACATTACGACCACGATAAGCACCGCACGACGGACAAGCTCGATGCGGTAAGGCTGGTTGATGACATTCGGGGCATTCAGTAGTGGCCACTTTCATCAGGCCATGATGGGCACCACGGGTACGGCCGCGGCGGCTGGACGAACGTTGTTTTGGTACTGGCATAGGGCTGTACTCTAGACTATCTGTGGTATACTGTCAACACTATGCTCACACCTCTGATTGTGGCCAATTGGAAGATGAATTATGGGATCGCTCAGACCGCAGATTTTATTAAATTTCTGAAGAATGCTGCATTACCGAAGGACCGAGAGATAGTAATTTGTCCGCCGTTTACCGTGCTCCATTTGTTTGGTGCAGTGCCCCATGGTGGACAAGATCTGCATTGGGAAAAATCCGGCGCGTTCACCGGTGAGGTATCAGCCGATATGTTGAAAGAACTGGGATGTATCTATGTCATTATTGGCCATTCAGAGCGGAGACAATACTTTGGGGAAACTGACAAAACTGTAGTAAAAAAAGTTGATGCGGCGCTCACTGCTGGATTGACACCAATTGTGTGTGTTCGCTCAGTAGAAGAAGTGACGCCAGCGTTAGTGGGCAAGCCAATTGTGATTGCCTATGAACCAGTATGGGCAATCGGTACCGGTAATGCCGCTACGCCAGAGCATGCCCAAGATATCCATAGTCAGATTCGGAAATTGGTGGGAGACCAAGTGCGAATACTCTATGGTGGTTCAGTCAATGAAACAAACGCTGCTGGTTATTTGGCTCAGCCTGATGTGAATGGATTGTTGGTTGGTGGCGCTAGTCTAGACGCCAACACTTTTTTGAAGATTATAAATGCGCCACGCTAGCGACCTGATCCTTTTCGATCTTGAAGCGCATTAAACGGACACCTTGGGTATCACGGCTAATAATAGGGACGCTCTTGAGCGGTAGGCGAATCACTTGACCTTGTTTCGAGATAATCAGTAAGTCACTATCCCGCTGCGCTTCTGTCACCACAAAGCCGAGCACAATCTTACCCGTTTTGTCTGTGATTTTGGCGGTTTTGATACCGGATCCGCCACGGCCTTGCACTTTGTAGGATTTCAAATCAGTTCGTTTCCCATAACCGTTACGCATCACTACACATAACTCGGCATTCTTAATGGCTGTCTGGCTAATAATATCCATACCTACCACCGCATCGTTGGCTTTCAATTTAATACCACGTACACCAGCGGCGGTGCGGCCCATATCACGCACATCTTGTTCTTTGAAGCGAATCGATTGGCCATTATCCGTAGCCAAGATAATGTTGTCATTCCCCGTGGATGGTTTCACCCATTCTAAGGCATCCTTGCCTTTTAAGGTGATAGCAATTAATCCGGAGCGGCGGACATTCTCGAAGGCATCCAGTTTTGTTTTCTTAATGGTACCGTTACTGGTCACCATCACTAAGAATTTATAACCAGAAGACTTCATGTCAGAACAACTCAAAGCTGATGTTACTTTTTCTTCAGGACCTAATTGCAAGAAATTCACCACGGCTTGGCCTTTGGCAGTGCGTGAAGCGACTGGCACTTCATAGGCCTTCAGCTGGAAGACGCGACCACGCGAAGTGAAGAACAAAATATCGGCGTGGGTATTGGTAGAGAACAACTGATCAACACTATCCTCTTCTTTCGCCGTTAAACCAATAATTCCTTTGCCACCGCGATGTTGCTGCTTAAAGGTATCCGGCGTTAAGCGTTTAATATAACCATCACGGGTAATCATGATAATGGCGGCCTCCTTTGGAATCAGATCTTCTTGGCTGAATGAGCCAACCGCGGAAGCCACTACTTCGGTACGACGCTCATCACCAAACTTGGTTTTCAGATCAGCCGTTTCTTGTTTCACCACAGCCTGGATATTTTTTTTGGTCGACAGAATCGTTTTTAATTCCTTAATCAGCTTTTTCTTTTCCTTCAGTTCCTCTTCAACTTGGAGCCGTTCTAAATTAGCCAGTTGTTGTAAGCGCATTTCAAGAATGGCCATGGTCTGGATATCACTAAAATGAAACTTTTTCATTAAGTTCACTTTGGCTTCGTCTTTATTTTTGGATTGTTTGATGGTTTTAATGATGGCGTCGATCTTTTCTAAGGCAATCACTAAGCCATCTAAAATATGGGCCCGTTCTTCAGCCTTTTGTAAATCAAACTTGGTACGACGGGTAACCACTTCTTCCCGGTGTTTCACATATTCTTCAAGCAACATTTTTAGGGTCAGCACCCGTGGTTGTAATCCATCCACTAACGCCACCATATTAAAGTGAAAGGTTTCTTGCAGCTGGGTGAGTTTATACAGGCGGTTGAGCACTTTCTTTGGGTAGGCATCACGTTTCAGTTCAATCACAACGCGTATGCCGGTACGATCAGATTCATCACGTAAATCTCGAATCCCCTCCAATTTTTTCTCTTTGACTAAAAAGGCAATTTTCTCCACTAGCGTTGCCTTATTTACTTGGTATGGTAGTTCCGTAATGATGATAGTATCTTCCTCGATTGTGGCTCGGCCGCGCATAACTACACCGCC
>DOSP01000095.1:3161-3478 GCA_003512175.1 Candidatus Kerfeldbacteria bacterium | reverse complement strand
GATGTACTGTGATCGACCCGCAAATTTTTTATTTTGCCGATCATGGTGTAAAAATAGGTACTACCATAGTTACTGGTTGTACCATCGGCATAAAGTGCCCGGACACGCACGTAATACTGATCTATACTGCGTAATCCATGTTCACGCGTTAATTCGGCAGACAGTTTATCAGCCGCATACGTGTAGGTATCTACACCAGAAAAAGAAAAATTATCGGCCAGACCTAATTCCCAACTACTGACCACTTTGTCGCCATTTTCGGATGCCTCCGTTGGGACGTCCCACAGCACAGTAGCCTGACGTGGGGCCGTGGCTTA
>DOSP01000095.1:2192-3045 GCA_003512175.1 Candidatus Kerfeldbacteria bacterium | reverse complement strand
TTGACTCAACCCAAACAGCAACAAGCCAATGATTACTCGACTCATTACTCGATTGGGGCGCTGAATTTTTTCCATGCTGACCATTGGCCGCTACCGTTGTTGTCTGTCCGAGCTCGTACCCGAATTTGTAATTTTCTTGCTGGTAAGTTGCCAATGGTGGCACTGTTAATATCGCCCCAGGCATAATCTTCATAGACCAGACTTTTCTTTGTGTTCGTCTTGACGATTTTGTAGTCGTAATAAACGTATTCACCTTTCAAATTGACCGGCTGACGCCATTTGAGCAGGATGCTGACGTCGCCATCAGTTTCTAACGTCTTATTTTTCACACGAACCTTTTTCAATTTTGGTGGTGCAGTACTGAAAGCATAATCAAAGCCTTCTTCAGAACTGCCATCCGTGTAGTATTCATCCACATGCACTTGATAGGTAGTAAATACCTTCATGTCGGGAAGATTAGTTTTACTTAATACCACACTGCGGTCACTGGTTGACGCCTCTATCCGGCCAATTTCAACATCAGTTTCATCTTCTAACACCACTTCGAAGTGATCTAAAATGACATCACCATCTTCGACTGCTTCAGACTCAACCCAAGTCACTTCAGTAGGGATTGGTTTAGAACCTGTTCGCAAGGCACTGACCACATTAGCAACGAAACTGTACTGATCGTCGCTGTGGCTAGCCTGCGTACCAGAAACAATGCCTAACGCTGCTACTGCTACGAATGTTGTGATATATATTTTTGTCTTCATATAGTTTAGTATAGCCCAAACCAGCCATACACGGCAATAAAGACCATTTGCATCAGCCAAGACAGGACGCCTTGGCCAAAAAAGATCAAAATAAGCAG
>DOSP01000095.1:604-2025 GCA_003512175.1 Candidatus Kerfeldbacteria bacterium | reverse complement strand
TTTGAACCATCTAATGGTGGAATGGGGATGAGATTAAAGATGCCTAAGATCAAGTTAAGTTCAGCCATGAATAATAGAAATACTTCCAAGAGGTTCGATGTCTCTGACCAAGTTAACGCCGTATAGCCGAGCAATTTATATATTGTCAGGGCCACAACCAGCATAATAAAGTTTGAAACTGGTCCGGCAAACGCAACTACAGTACTGCCCCATTTCCGTAGTTTCAAATTGTATGGGTTAAATGGGGTTGGTTTACCCCAGCCAAACCCCACCAGCAAGAGTAAGATTAGGCCCATCCAATCTACATGTGCCAATGGATTCAAGGTTAAACGCCCAGCTCGCTGCGCCGTATCATCACCTTGCCAATACCCAGCCAAGGCGTGTGCAAACTCATGCCAGCCAATGGATAACAACACCGCCACTACCCATGGCAGGACAAATAACGGTTGAGCAGTAAGAAGTTGAAAAAACATTATTCGAGATCAAATGTCACATCGCCGCCTCGGACGCGGCACTGACAGGCTAAGCGCTGATCTTCATAGGCCATCAAGACATCAAGCGTTTCTTTTTCCTGATCTGTTTTTGGGGAGAGATGTTCCGCACCAGATTTGATAGCCACTAAGCAAGTACCACACAGACCATTCTCACAGCCAAATGGCAAAGTAAAATCGTTCTTTTGACAAACCTCACGCAATAACTCACCATCTTGAGCCTCCGCAGTTTTGTTGTCGATGAGAAAAGTTACTTTCGGCATTTGATAAAGGCATTCACTAAATGATCAATCTGTTCCTGTGTATGTGAAGCTGAAATTTGCACCCGAATCCGCGCTTTGCCCATCGGTACAACCGGATAACTGAACCCAACCACATAAATTCCATCCGCTAACATGGCTTTGGCCATATCATTCGCCGCTTTGCCATCTCCAATCATCACCGGCACAATCGGATGCTCTGCGGTGGGTACGGTAAAACCGGCGGCGGTCATTTTCGAACGAAAGTAACGTGTGTTTGTCCATAACTGCTCGCGCAATTCAGGATGTTGATCAATGTAATCCAAAACATACATGGTGGTAGCAGCAATCATGGGCGATAAAGAGTTAGTAAACAGTGTCGTTCGGGAACGTTGATGATATAAGTCAATCACCGCTTTCTTGCCAATGATGGCGCCACCGTTTGAACCGCCCAGTGCCTTACCGAACGTGGTGGTAATTAAATCAACTCGATCTAATACGCCAGCTTGTTCAACTGCGCCTCGGCCGGTTGCACCCATAAATCCTGAGGCGTGGGAATCGTCTACCATCACATAGGCGTTATACTTCTCAGCCAAGTCACAAATAGCTTTGAGTGGCGCTACATCACCATCCATACTGAAGACCCCATCGGTTACTACGCACCGTAAGCGCTTTCCTTGGGTATCTTTGA
>DOSP01000095.1:0-454 GCA_003512175.1 Candidatus Kerfeldbacteria bacterium | reverse complement strand
TTGCATAAGCGAATGCCATCAATTAAGCTGGCATGGTTGAGTTCATCTGTGAGCACAGCGTCTTGATCAGACAGAATCGTGGCAAAAGCGGCCTCATTGGCATCCCAACAGGAAGTAAAACTAATAGCCGCTTCTTTATGAAACCACTGCGCCAATTTGGCTTCCAAGTCTTGATGAATCGTCTGCGTACCACAAATAAACCGTACGCTGGATAAACCAAAACCGTATTTCTCTAAGGCCTGTTTGGCCACATCCACCAATTCTTGTTTACCAGACAAGCCGAGATAATTATTCGCGCAAAAATTCAAGTAGTCTTTACCGTCGACGGTCACTATGGTGCCCTGGCGTGAACTAATCACGCGCTGACGCTTGGTTAAGCCGGCTTGGTCGATTTCGATGAGAGTTTGTTGGGCTGCGGTTTGAAGAAGTTGGTTCATAATCATCTGGGGTTTTG
>DOSP01000097.1 GCA_003512175.1 Candidatus Kerfeldbacteria bacterium | reverse complement strand
CCGCCACTAACCGATCACCATGTTTTTTGGCCTCAGATAAAAAAAACCGGTGTCCTGGATGGAGCTTATCGAAGGTGCCGAAAACGAGAACAGTAGTCATTAGATTATTATTATAACACCCCTCTCCCATGTAGGAGAGGTGTTGGAGTTAAGGGGTGGACGATCTTGACAAAAAACCAGTGCAGAGTACCATATGTCATTATGTTTAGCTCAGCTCAATTACAGTTGAACGTCCGTCGTACTCTACGTCGTATTTACCCGTAGAGAATTTTGCTTCGTTATCTAACTATAAGGGCTTCTCTACGGGAAGCCCTTATTTGTTTGTATAACGTATGTTTCATCTTCTCTCTACTCATAATCTCTCCGCCAGTTTGATTCACAGTTGGATCCAACGCGCTGCTGAATTTAAAGCTGACGCGACCTCACAGTGTGCTGTTGGAAAAACTGGAGTCTTCATCACCGATCGACCATCGTTACGGACACGCGCTTCGTTTGCGCTTGCCTTTGAAGCATTAGGTGGCACGTTCCACTCGTTCTTGCCAGGTGAAATTGGTCTTGGTCAACGGGAAAGTACTAAAGATATTGCTGGCGTGCTTGGTAGCTACTACGACATGATCATTGCTCGAGTCTATGAGCCAACAGACTTGGTTGTGCTCAGCCAACAGAGTGGTGTACCAGTAGTGAATGCACTCAGTAAAACAGAACATCCAGCCCAGGCACTCGCTGACATCTTCACCATGAGTGAATATTTTCACAATCCTGTGACGTTACACCTGGTCTACGTGGGTGATGCGAGTAACACAGCACAATCATTATTGTTCTTGTGTGATCAACTTGGTTGGCAGTTCACCTTGATTGGGCCAGAGCAGTATCACTTCCCAACGCACTCTACCACCGACTTGGTTAAACTCACCGAGGCAGATGTGGTGTACACCGATACATGGGTATCGATGGGTCAAGAGTCCGAGGCTCAGGCTAGAAACGCTGTGTTCGCACCGTACTACCTATCTACCAAGCTGTTTGCTACCACAAAACCTTCAGCTATCTTCATGAACGATATGCCCATTCGTCGCGGTATCGAAGTTGACGATGCAGTAGCCAACAATCCGCGTTCCATCATCTATCGCCAAGCGGAAAATCGCATCTATATGCAAATGGCTATTATTGAACATTTATTCACTCAACAATAACACTACTATGAACTCCATTACTACATATCAAAAAGTTGCTTCACACGAAGGTAATCCAGAACCAGGCGACAAAGTGCTACTGCTCTATTCAGGGGGGCTAGACACCTCAGTAATCCTCAAGTGGTTACAAGATCACTACCAAGTAAAGGTCACCACACTGACCGTTGGTTTAGGACAACAGGCCGATGACCTGCCAGTCATTCAACAAAAAGCTCTCAAACTTGGTGCCACTGAGGCCTTGATTGAACATGCCGAAGCTGAATTTGCTGATCGGTTCTTAAGCGTAGCCATCAAAGCCAATGCCCGGTATCAAGGTGAGTACTATTTAAGTTGCCCACTCGGCCGGGCCATTGTTGCCGAGAAAGCTGTGTACTATGCTAGTTTACTTGGCATTCACTATATCGCTCATGGTTGTACCGGGAAAGGGAATGACCAAGTGCGGTTCGAAAGCTATATCACTACGTTGAATCCGCAATTGCAGACGATTGCACCGGTCCGGGAATGGAGCATGGGGCGGGACGAGGAAATTGCCTACGCCAAGCAGCATGGTATTCCGGTACGGCAAAGTAACAGTAAACCGTACTCGTATGATGAGAACATGTGGGGTAATACCGGCGAGGGTGGAGAAATTGAAACACCCCATCTTGAGCCACCACTCGAAAATATTCTCTTGGTGTGCAAAACTCCCGAGCAGGCACCAGACCAAGGTGTTTATGTTGATCTAGAATTTGTTGAGGGCGTGCCAGTGAAGATGAACGGTCAGCCATTGCCACTCGTTGACTTAGTCATGCAGCTCAATACGCTTGGTGCCGAGCATGCCATTGGTATTACCCACCTGATCGAGGACCGGTTAGTAGGCTTGAAAGTGCGAGGAGTCTACGAACAACCAGCCGCCGCCATTCTAATCACAGCGCACTATAACTTAGAGAAGTTGGTCTGCACGCGAACAGAAAATGACATGAAGAGCCTGATTGATCAAAAATGGGCCTATCTCTGCTATGGGGCGCAGTGGTTTGAGCCGACCATGCAACATCTGAATGCCTATATCAACAGCGTTAACCACAAAGTTACTGGCACGGTAAAACTGAAACTCTATAAAGGGAATAATACGGTAGTCGCCCTCACGTCGCCATATTCGCTCTTTAATGGGCATCTGGCCACGTTTAACAAAGATGGACTCTTCAACCAGAATGCATCTGCTGGGTTTATAGAGCTCTATGGTCTGGCACAACGAACGGCGTACCAGGTAGTCCAGCAGGCCCAGCAACAAGCCTTCGAGAGCCAGTTTCTGAAATAACCGCTTGACACCGGCTGCATAGTTTTTATAATAACGGCTCAATGAAAAGAAACTTCAAGCGCTTCTGGAAGCTTGGCCGGGAAGAGTTCAACACCCAATATTTTGACATCACCGCCAATGGCGACTTGATGTTGAAGGAAGGAAACTACCAATATAATCTGGTGAAGCTGGCCAAACAGTATGGCACCAGCTTAGAGGTTATGTTTCCGTTTATTGTGGAATCCAGATTACGGAAACTGATTGACATCTTTAATGCCTATATCAAGCTGAACGACTATAAAGGCAAGTTCTACTATCACTATCCCATGAAGGTGAACCAGCATAAGCAGTTTGTGCTGTCCGCTGTTTCCGAGGGAGCGAATCTTGAAACTTCGTCAGCCAATGAGCTGTGGATTGTGAAACGGCTGTGGGAACAAGATCGGTTCAATGCCAAAATTCGAGTACTATGTAACGGACCAAAAACCGACAAGTACATCAAACTGATTGATGAATTGAATACGAAAGGCCTGATGATTACCCCGATCATTGAGCACCGCGGTGAATTAGACGCCTTCAAGAACTTCAAGAGTGAAGTTGGATTGCGTGTGAACTTGAATGTCAAAGTAAAATCCCACTGGGATAAAAAGTTTAACTACTTTGGCTTTCCCGAAGATGAGATTGTGCGCTTACAAAAGATTCGAAACCTTGGTATCTTGTCATACCATGTATCGAGTCAAATTGAAAAACTGGATGGGTTAACTGATCCTGTGCGTCGGCTGTTCATGTTGTATGCCAAGTTACGGCAAAAGAATCCAAAACTGGACACCATCGATATCGGTGGCGGTGGAGCCGTACCCTATGTGAAGAAACCCATGTACACTGCCAAAGCCGCCGCGCAATTGATTGTTAAAACCTGCAAACAGATGAGTCAGAAATACAATGTGAAGGAACCAAACATTATTTGTGAGTGGGGTCGTCATGTGGTTGCACCGGCGCAGGTGACCATGTTTAAAGTCATCACTGAGAAGTGGGTGGAAAATGGCAGCAACCGCAAATGGTATATTGTCGACGGTTCATTTATGAACGATCTACCAGACACCTGGACCATCCACCAGCAGTGGCACGTGATTCCGGCTAACCATATGAATAGTCGTTCTAACCAACGCACCTGGTTAGCAGGCTCCAGTTGTGATAGTGATGATAAGTACACTGCGCAAGGCAATTATATATTGTTGCCCAAGTTGGTTGAGGATGAAGATCAGTATGTCGTATTTCTGGATACTGGGGCATACCAAGATTCACTCGGTGCTCGACACTGCATGTTGGCCAATCCAATAAAAATTATTGCCCATAACGGCGAAATCAAAGTAGCGGCCAAACGGTCTACGGCGGAAGAATTAGGTAAACAATTTGGTTGGTAGTGTATGAAAAAAAGGAGTGTGATCGTTGCGGCCGTGCAAACAACTGTTTCTACCGATCAAGCGAAAAATTTAAAAAAAACGGTACGTAAAGTCGAGGTAGCTGCCAAGCGGGGCGCTAAAATTATTTGTTTACAAGAATTATGCAAAACCATCTACTTCCCGCAGTACAAAAAACGTCGGTTCGATGACTACGCTGAAACAATTCCAGGAGAGTCTACGCGCGCATTTGCAGCTATAGCTAAACGCTATAAAGCCTTTATCATTGTACCGGTATTCGAGAAAACGGCACGCGGACAGTATTACAATTCTGCAGCGGTACTGAATCCAACTGGAAAGCTGTTGCCGACGTATCACAAGATTCATATCCCACAAGATCCTCTCTTCTATGAAAAAAACTATTTCAAGGAAGGTCAGTCGGGCTACAAAATATATAAGACACCGTATGGTAATATTGCTGTATTGATTTGCTACGACCAGTGGTTTCCCGAGGCTGCGCGTATGGCGACTTTGGCTGGGGCAGATATTATTTTCTATCCAACAGCTATTGGTACGATAGTTAATTATACAGCAGAGGAAGGCGATTGGCATGATGCCTGGGAAACAATTCAGCGTGCTCACGCTATCGCCAACAGTGTGTATGTCGTCGCTGTGAACCGCGTTGGTCGTGAAGATCGTTTACGTTTTTGGGGACAATCATTTATCTGCGACAACTTTGGTAAAATCCTACGCCGGGCCAGCGCTAATAAAGAGGAGACCATCCTGGTAAAAGTTGATTTTAGTAGGAATCGGTACATTCGATCCAGTTGGGGGTTTTTCCATAATCGTCGGAAGGATACCTACCGTCTGCACTAAACCTCATGAACGAGACACCGAAACAGCTTGGCTATCACATGCCAGCTGAGTGGGAACCACACACAGCAATATGGTTGGCGTGGCCACATGATCCAGATTCGTTTCCACAACTAGAACAGGCAGAATGGGCGTTTGCCGATTTTGTTGCTGTGATTTCAAAAACTGAACATATTGAATTGCATGTGTTAAATGACGTCATGGAGCAGAAGGTTATGTCACTACTGCAACAACGGCAATGTCACTTATCAGCTATCCGTTTTCACCACACGAACTATGCCGATATTTGGATTCGCGATTACGGCCCAATTTTTGTGGTCAATCCAACGACCAAGCAGCTTGCCATGACGAAATGGGAATACAACGCATACGGAAATAAATACACCGAGTTGCTTAAGGATAATGATGTCCCATATATCATGAACCAATCTCTTCAGCTTCCCATGTTTAAGACGGGCATTGTTCTTGAGGGTGGATCAGTCGATGTGAACGGTCTTGGGACTTTATTAACAACTCGTCAGTGTTTATTGAATGCCAACCGTAACCCCAGATTGTCCGAACAACAAATTGAGTCATATCTCAGTGACTATTTAGGGGTACAGCACGTTATTTGGTTGAATGAAGGGATCGAAGGAGATGATACAGACGGTCATATTGATGACATTGCGCGATTTATAAACCCTACCACAGTAGTGTGCGTATATACTGACGATACAAGTTTGGTCGATTACAAACCATTACACGAAAACTATCAGTTACTCACACAGGCCGTTGACCAAGCAGGTCAACCACTGACTATCATCAAATTACCGATGCCAGCAGTGCCAAAGGCTGGCAGTCGACAATTACCGGCTAGTTATACCAACTTTTATATCGGCAACGGCGTAGTCATTGTACCGACGTTCGGCACAAATAACGATCAGACTGTCTTAGAACGTCTGCGTCCATTATTTCCTGGACGACAAGTTATTGGTTTGAATGCCTACCACATTGTGTTCGGCGCCGGCACATTCCACTGCATGAGCCAGCAGCAGCCAGCGGTGCGTTAGCAATTAGAGGTCGAGCAACACCGCCGCTATCCACGGGAAAACGACCGTGACATCGCTTTGGATGATTTGATAGTAACTC
>DOSP01000032.1 GCA_003512175.1 Candidatus Kerfeldbacteria bacterium | reverse complement strand
TCAATGTAAGCAATGTAGTAAAACTTTCCGGATCGAACCACGCGATCAGGAGTTTTATCGTCGCATGGAGGTGCCAGAACCTACACTATGCCCGAATTGCAGAATGCAACGTCGGCTGGCTTGGCGCAATGAACGTGTATTCTATTCTGATCATTGCCAAAAATGTCAACGACCAATCGTATCGCAGTTTTCGCCTGAAGAAAAACTGATCGTGTACTGCGAAACCTGTTATTGGGCAGATGGCTGGGCTGGGCAAGATTACGCTCAGGATTTTGACTTTAGTAAAACCTTCGGTGAACAGTTCAATCAGCTGAACCGCGCAGTGCCTCATATGGCCATGATCCATACCAAAAGTACTAATGCAGAATACACACATTTAGCTGCTAACAATAATAACTCTTATCTGTTAATCGAGTCATCCGATAACGAAAACTGTAATTACAGTTACTGGCTACAGAACTCCAGAGACTGTTTCGACAGCAGCTTCAGTATTAAAAGTGAGTTATTATACTGGTCTGATAATCTTGAAGATTGTTATAAAGTATTTTATTCACGCAGTTCACAGCAATGTAGTAATTCTTATTTCCTGTTGAATTGTCACAACGTCAAAAATTCATTTGGTTGTGTTAATTTAAGTAACCAGAAATATTGTATCTTTAATGAACCCAAGACCAAAGTAGAATATGAACAATTTATTCATATCCTCCAGCTAGATACCTGGGAAGGAGTGGGGAGGGCACGACAGCTAGTAGCAGAATTTACTTTGAAACAACCACATAAGTACTCAGAAATTTATGAGGCTGAACGCAGCACTGGAAATTATCAGCACCATACTAAAGATTGTCAGTGGATATTTCATGGTTATGAAGCCGAGGCAGCTCATTATGGCGAACATGTTTGGCGCGGAGCGCGTGATGTGATGGATGTGAACACAGTTGGTATAAAAGCTGAATTGGTTTATGATGCTATCAATACAGCCCTCAATGTTTACCAAATGCGTTTTACAAACCAATGTTGGCATCATTGCAACAATGTGGATTACTCGATGTACTGCGGGTCGCTGCAAAATGGTTTTGGTTGTGTAGCCATCAAAAAAGGCCAAAATCTAATTTTCAATAAGCCAATTGGGGAAATGGAATTTAAAAATCTAGCACAACGCATCCAGACCCACATGGTAGAAACCAAGGAATGGGGAATGTTTTTAGATCCCAAATATTCATTATTTGGTTACAATGAAACCATCGCCTCCGAACAATTTCCATTGTCACAAGCCGAGGTACAATTGAGAGGTTGGCGGTGGCGCAAAAACTTACCCGGTACCTTTGGACCACTGACGAAACCAACACCAAACATCGCTAGTTGTCACAACTGTGCCAAACAGTATCGCTTTATCAGCCAAGAATTAGCTTTTTATAAAGCCAATGCCATACCTTTACCGCAACTTTGTCCGGACTGTCGACATCGATCGCGGATGAAGGAACGCAACCCTAACTATTTGTGGCAACGCCAATGTATGTGCACGCAGATTGATCACCAACATTCTGGACGTTGCGCCACTAACTTTGAAACTACCTACTCGCCAGACCGGAAAGAGATTGTGTATTGTGAGGAGTGTTATAAGAAAGAAGTGTATTAACCCCTCTCCCTTAGTCCCTCTCCCACCTGGGCGAGGGAAGAAAAATATGGACAATCAATGTAAGCAATGTAGTAAAACTTTCCGGATCGAACCACGCGATCTTGAGTTTTATCGCCGCTTAAACGTGCCAGAGCCGACGCACTGTCCGGATTGTCGCACCCAACGACGGATGGCATGGCGCAATGAGCGCAGTTTGTATCCGGGCACTTGCGACAAATGCGGTAAACAGATGATTAGTCGTCACCACCCTAATAGTGGCTACACTGTCTATTGCCAAACCTGCTACCGCGCTGATAGTTGGGATGCCCGCGTGTACGGCCGAGATATTGATTGGAGTAAACCGTTTTTTGAACAGTGGCATGAATTAGATAAAATTGTGCCGACCATTAATTTATATTCTGTCCGTTCTGAGAATTCTGACTATTGTAATTATGTGGGTGATGTCAAAAACTCTTATTTATGTTTTGGCTCAATTGTAATTGAAGATTGTCTGTACGGCTCGCCGTATCATTCCAAACAATGTATTGATTCATTGCTGATCCGTGAATGTGAGCTGTGCTATGAATGTATTACCAGTGAACGGCTGTACAACTGTAGCTGGTGCCAAGATTGTTTTGACTCACGTGATTTACTGATGTGCTTTGATGTGAAGACAAGCCATGATTGCATTGGTTCGGCTGGCTTACGTAACGCTGCTTACATGGTCTTCAACAAACAGCTCACCGAGAGTGAATACACCCGTTACCGCCAACAACTCGATCTCAGGGATCCTAAACAATGTACCCAGTTACAAACAGAATTTGAAAAAGTATTGATGAAAATGCCGCATCATTTTATGGCTGGCATAAAAAACGAACATGTCACAGGGAATTACATTAATGAATCTCACCAAGCCTATTCGTGTTTCGATGTCAGTCGCGTTGACAACGTCTCATGTGCCGCCCAAGTGATTGATCTAAAGGATTGTTATGACATTAACTACACTGAAGAAAATGAATTGTGTTATGAGTACTGGGGTAATTATCGCAATACCAGGGCGCTATTTTCATCGACATCTTACGGCTGCACAAATTTAATGTATTCAACTGCTTGTGAATCCTCGCATGATTTGTTTGGTTGCACCGGTTTACGCAAAGCGCAGTTTTGTATCCTCAATAAACAATATTCAGAAACGGATTATAAAGCGACTGTTGAACGACTCACTAAACATATGCAGGAGACAAGTGAGTATGGTGAGTTCTTCCCAATTCGCTATTCACCCTTTGCCTATAACGAAACGGTGGCTCAAGAATATTTTCCACTGACAAAAGCTCAAACTGAACAACATGGTTGGCAGTGGTTAGATACCCAAAAAACTGTTACTGCGATTGCTGATTCCATTCAATGCTCACAATGTCAGTTATCGTTCAAATTAGTACCGCAGGAAAAAGAATTTTATGCTAAAGAACGCTTACCGGCTCCAGTGTTATGTTCAAATTGCCGGCACCTAGCCCGGATGGCCAAACGCCCACCCCGTCACTTGTGGCAGCGGCAGTGTATGTGCACACAGACCGATCACTCGCACGCTGGCCGCTGTGCGAATAATTTTGAAACAACGTATAATCCAGAGATGAAAGAGATTGTGTATTGCGAGCAATGTTACCAAAAAGAAATGATATGACGAAACAATGTATCCAATGTAACAAAACCTTCCGGATCGATGATCAAGATTGTGCGTTCTACAAAAAAATTGATGTACCTCCTCCTTATGCATGCCCAGCCTGTCGTATGATGCACATAATGGTATGGCGCAATGAACGTACTTTTTATCCAAGTAGCTGCACACGCTGTCATACACCAATCATTGCCTGCTTTGCTCCAAATGTGCCATTTCCGATTTTATGTAACGAGTGTTGGTGGAGCAACGAATTTGATCCTCTAGCAACCGGACGAGATTTCGATTTTTCCCGTCCATTTTTTGAACAATTTTCCAAATTAATCAATATTACACCGGTGGGAAATTTGTTTATTGCTAATTCAGAGAATTCCGAATATTCACAGCTATCTGTTGGCAATAAAAACTGCTACATGATATTAGCTTCAGACTATAATGAGAATTCATTATACTTAGATAATTCTAATCATAATAAAGATGCGGGGGATTTGAGTTTTTCAAATAAATCAGAGTTATCCCATGCGAGTGTCGATATTTACGAATCCTATGGTTGCCATTACTCTCAAAACTTAAAAAATTGCAATAGCTGTATGGGATGCGTGGATTGCGGTGGATCGAGTAATTTATTGGGCTGTATTGGAATTCGTAACGGTTCCTATATGATTTTCAATAAACAGTATAGCAAGGAATCATATGAACAGAAAAAACGAGCCTTGAGACTTGATACCTATTCTGGTATGCAACAATTTTTAGCTGAATGTCAAAACTTTGTCTTGAAATATCCACGCAAATATTCATATCTAATGAACTGCCAGGGCAGTTCAGGTAATTATTTAACAAATAGTAGTAGCTGCGTGGAGTGTTTTGATATGAGTGAGTCACAAGACTGCAAGTATTCGATATTTAGTTACAAGACCAAAGACGCCTATGATATTTATGGCGCACCGGGTACAGAGCTTACCTACTATTCCTGCGCCATTCCAGAAAATTACAATATACACTTCTCGGCAATCATCTGGCCTGGCTCAACAAATGTTTATTACTCGTATTTATGTCGAACGGCCAGGAATTGTTTTGGTTGTGTATCTTTGCATAATAACGAATTTTGTATTCTAAATAAGCAATATACGGAAAAAGACTATCAAGCTATGACTAAAAAAATTAAATCTCATATGAAGGCAACTGGTGAATGGGGTAATTTTTTTCCAATGCATATTTCGCCGTGGGCGTATAACGAAACTATTGCCTATGATTATTATCGTAAAGATAAAACCACCGTTGAATCAATTGGGGCACGCTGGCAAGATCAAGCTGTGGGACAATTTGGTAACGAAACGCTGAATCAGCAAAATATACCTGACGCTATTAGCGAAGTACCTGGCAGTATTGTTAAAGAAATATTGGCTTGCCAAGATTGTGGTAGAAATTACAAAATCATTGAATCAGAATTAAAATTTTACAAAAAGTTGTGTGTTCCGTTACCAAGACTATGTCCAACCTGTCGATATCATAATCGTATTGCATTACGCAATCCTCGTGCGTTATGGACTCGTCAATGCATGTGTACGCAAACGGATCACCATCATGAAGGCAGATGTCAAACCAATTTTGAAACCACTTATTCACCTGACCGCAAGGAAATTGTCTACTGTGAAGAGTGTTATCAAAAGGAAATATATTAAAACTATGAATTACTATTTATCACTGCTACATATTACCTCCCTCCCCGACCCTCCCTCCTCAGAAGGAGTGGAGGGAGTTAGAAATAAAAATCCCCACTCCTTTGAGAAGGGGGTTAGGGGGAGGTACGTATGACCAAATCATGCCAACAATGTAATCGCACATTTACTGTGCACCAAGCAGACCTCGATTGGTACACCCGTTTCGATATTCCGGCACCAGACTTATGTCCTGCATGCCGTAGCCAACGCCGCTTGGCCCATCGAAATGAAACGTCGTTGTACCCCGACCAATGTGATTTATGTAAAAAATCGATTATCTCCCAGTATCATCCGGATAGTAAACTCACCGTTTACTGCCGGGACTGCTGGTGGAGCGACAACTGGAATCCTCTGCACT
Organism: Candidatus Kerfeldbacteria bacterium; assembly: GCA_003512175.1. Classification (GTDB taxonomy): domain Bacteria; phylum Patescibacteriota; class Patescibacteriia; order UBA9570; family UBA9570; genus UBA9570. The sequence goes on along the minus strand of DOSP01000032.1, from coordinate 436 downwards.
ATGGCCGGCCATTTGATTTTACCAAGCCATTTTTTGAGCAATGGGGTGAATTCATCCGTACGCTACCGCACATCAACTTGCTCGATATGAACAGTGACAACAGTGCCTATACGAATTGCGTATCACATAACAAAAATTGTTACCTCATTTTCACCGCGGATTATAACGAGAATAGTTTATATTCCAATTGGTTGGAATATAGTCGTGATTGCTGCGATAGTTTTAAACTCAATAACAGTGAGCGGGCCTATGAATGTTTTTTTGGGGATCGTATCCATAGTAGTCAATATCTCATTAAATGTTTTTCTGCCACAGAAAGTCTGTACTGTTATGATTGCAGGAATATTCAAAATTGTTTTTTATCCTCAAACTTACGTAATAAGCAATATTACATTTTGAACAAACCCTACAGCCGCGAGGACTATGAAAAAATTGT
>DOSP01000013.1 GCA_003512175.1 Candidatus Kerfeldbacteria bacterium | reverse complement strand
TTGGCGATCATTGAATCGTAATAGCCGGTATGCGCAAAGGCTTTTTGCATCAGATAATATCTGGTCTCTTGCGATAACCCCTTACTGCGTTTTAACTCGTCTAACACGGTTGGATAATCCTGTGGATCAACCACCACACCAACGTGCTCGTAATTTTTCGCGGCGGACCGTACCATGGCTGGGCCACCGATATCGATATTTTCAATGCCGGGCTTGTCTTCAAATGGATAGAGATTCACAACCACTAAATCGATCAGCTCGATACCGTGTTCTTTCACCGCCGCCATGTGTTTCTTATTATCCCGCACCGCCAAAATACCACCGTGCACTTTGGGATGTAAGGTTTTTACGCGGCCATCCATCATTTCTGGAAAACCGGTCAAATCGTCGATCGACCGTACTGCAATACCGGCCTCGTGTAGACGCTTAGCTGTACCGCCGGTCGAGACAATTTCCACACCTAATTCGATTAATTCTCGACACAATTCTTCTACCCCCGTTTTGTTGGAAACACTCACTAAGGCGCGCTTGATCATGCGCGTACGGTAGCAAAAAAAACGGAAACTTACAACTGGACAAGCAGGCTGTTTCCTTCCACTTTTACCGGATAGCTACGCTGGGGGCGACGAGCTGGACCTTCGAGGACAGCACCAGTGGTGATATCAAACTGTGAACTATGCCATGGACACGTCACGACATTCTCAGTGATGGACCCCTGACACAGCGGGCCGTTGGCGTGGCTACAGACGTTATCGATAGCGTAGTACTTCCCATTGAAATTAAACAAAGCAATCGATTGCGTACCAACGGTAACCAAAAACGCTTTGCCCGATACCACTTGGGCTGTAGTAGCCGCCTTCACCCAGGCACCGGTTTGGTGAAGTGGCTCGGCTGGCCAAAAACGATCATACAGTTTTAGCAGTACAGCAACACCAGCAGTGACAGCATACACAATCCATACATACTTTAACGCGCTATACTGCACATCAGAGCCCAGGAACCAACCGTGAATCCAGACTGATATGAAGACCGCATAATTACCAAAATGCACATAGCGCCAAATTCTTTTCATGAAGTTCCGTTTCCGTAGCAGTGCGGCAGCAACAGTGCAACACATGACAATTAATTGAAAATACCCGAAGTAAAGATACACTTTTAAGTCAGGTGCAACATAATTTCGACTCACATACAGTTCCAAACCATAACCATAGGCAATCATCGTGGGATGAATCAAAGCAAACAGTAACGTAAAAATGCCCTGTGTACGATGAAACAGTTCAATCTTTGGAAACACCTTGCGCCACAACCACATCGCGCTGCCTAACATGAATTGTACCCACACCAACGTGAAGGCGTATAATCCGACCAGTGGAAATAACAATGAACTCAGCGTCTGGCTGTCTAACCCCTCTAAGAAACCAATCCCGCCGCGCGCTTGAAAGAATATCCAACCAGGCAACACTACGGCAATCAAATAAATGAGGACCATAGTAATGCGAGCTGGCCAGATCCACCAGTGTTTGGCGGAGGTCTGGCCACTGGGTTTGGCAATTTTTTTACCAGTACGTTCAGTGGAAAAATTTTTATCCACCGTTTCACTACTCAATAACTGCGCTGCTACTGCACTTCCCACCATACCATTACCGGAAAAACCGCAGGCAAACCACACTTGTCCACGATACTGCGGATGCGGCATGATATACGGTAAGCCATCCTCGGTCTCGAACAAGCTGCCGGACCAGCGATGCGTAATGGTTGGTTGGCCTGAGACAATCTGGGGTAACCAGTGCACTAGTTTATCATGAGCTGACGTCATGTTATCTTCCCCACCCAGCATTACAGTCTGATCATCGAGTGTACGCCAGTAATGATAGGGTGAAACGCTATCCCAAAACTGACCAGCCCCAATAGAAACAGGTGCGGCATAGCGAGCGGCGATGACATAGGTCAGTTGGGGAGTAAATAATGATTGCAGTTCAGGAAAACCAGTCGGTAAACCAGTGGTGATGATCACTTGTTTGGTGGCTACTTTTCCTTCGGAGGTGGTCACCAACACTTTTTTGGCATCAATCTGAATGTTCGTTACCATGGTCTCTTCATACACCGGCAACTTCGTTTTTTCTAACAGGCCAAGAATGAATTTTCGTACATGAAACGACCCTTCATTGTCAAAACGAATACCAGGCTGTGCCCCTTCCACCCACGTCGCCTGATCATCCAGTTGTTGGATAATCTGCCAGACAGACTGATCGGCATACCAGGTAGATGGAGCTGACACAAAATCACACGCAATCTGTTCCTGCTGAATAATTTCAATGAGTTGTCGTTGAACCACGGCATAGGTCTGATAGATGGCTTTGACTTTCGTAACGCCATACCATTGCACCAATTTGGGAATATCAGCATCCAGCACCCGCGTGATGAAAGCCGTAGTGAAGCCGGTATCACCTGACGCCACGTGGTTTTGCTCTAATAAAATGACTTTCTTACCAGCCTTGTGCAGGTGATACGCCGTCAGCACTCCGGCCAGTCCAGCCCCTATTACAACCACGTCCGCTGCGGCCGCTTTGTCGAGCTTGGAAAAACGAAGTTTATCTTCAACTGCATCAAACCAATAGGATGAATGAGACATAATT
>DOSP01000007.1:4972-5203 GCA_003512175.1 Candidatus Kerfeldbacteria bacterium | reverse complement strand
TTCAAAATTATCTAATTCAGCCAGCAGCACTTCAGGGTCAATCACCATACCGTTACCCATGACGATGCGCTTTTTGGGATAGAGCACCCCCGATGGCAGTAAGTGCAATTTGTGCACCACGCCATCCACCACAACCGTATGGCCGGCATTATTGCCACCTTGAAAGCGAACGACGTAATCAACCGTTGGAGCGAGGTAGTCAATAATTTTCCCCTTGCCTTCATCACCCCA
>DOSP01000007.1:596-4943 GCA_003512175.1 Candidatus Kerfeldbacteria bacterium | reverse complement strand
CGCACCACGCCATGCGCATGATCGGTCAGCCAATCGACGACCTTGCCCTTGCCTTCATCACCCCATTGGGCTCCGACAATCATGATCGTTTTGGCTTTGGCTACACGTTTGGACATAAATCTATTATGATTCCTTAGATAATTTTTGAGCGCATTTCACTGTATTTTCAATAAGCTTTGCCACCGTTAATGGGCCAACTCCGCCTGGTGTGGGTGTGACCAGTTTGACTTTTTTAGAAACGGAGGCAAAATCGATGTCGCCATACATGTGTTTACCGACAAATGAAACTCCGGCATCTATGACTACGGCACCCGGTTTGATCATGGCACCGGTCAGCACGTTAGGCTTACCCACGCCAGTAATGATAACGTCAGCCGTTTTGGTGTAGTGAGCCATGTTCTTCGTGGAACGATTTAATACCGAAACAGTAGCTTGCTCATGGAATAACATATTGGCCAGTGGACGGCCGACCAAACTGCCAGCCCCAATGAGCACAACCTTGGCACCGACCAAGCGGACTTTATGATAACGCAGAATTTCTAAAATAGCACCAGGGGTAGGTGGTTCAATCCAATAACTGCCGGTAATCAGTTTACCTAAACTGGTTTGGGTTAAGCAATCCACATCTATGCTGGGGGAAATGCTTTCCAACACTTTGCCGGTATTCACGTGTTTCGGCAGAGGCAGCTGAACAATTAATCCAGTGAGGCCAAACCGTGGCTGTTGCAATTGTTTGACTTCAGCAATTAATTGTTTGGTGGAGATACTACTGGGCAAATGTAGTAATAAGAAATCAACGCCACAATATTCGGCGGCCTCGCCTTTTTTTCGGACGTACGTTTGTGAAGGTTTGTGGTTACCCACCAAGACGACGCCGAGCTTGGCAGAGGCTCTGCGTTGGCGCTTAATGCGACGATAGATTTTACTGGCAATCTGGTGTCCGTTGACGATGGTAGTCATAAGGCATAAAAAAATCCCCGGTTTCGGGGAGTGGATATCCTCACTTATATATAGCACAGCTCATTTGAGTTGACAAGCGCCTAGGCGTATACTTACATGTATGAAATATTTTATCCTCACCGCCCTCCTCACCTTAGGCTTCGGCTGTAGCTCGAATCTTGTTGATTCTCGGTCGATGCCCGACGAGTTTTGGGGCTACGGCTCTTGGCGATTTGACGTGCAAGAACAAAAACTGCACGACGGAACGAGCGGTGTGGCAATGATCAAAGTCAAATTCACCCGCATTAACGGAGATCAGTACGAAATTTTCGGAGATGTGACGTACGTGGATGACACCATGCGTTGTGATGAAGCCCAGCCCACCAGCCGCATCTGCCCCAAAAATACCTGTACCTTCGAGAGCGCCGATCCGGGAACGATCGCCGGCGTGGCCGAGGTGACCGATGGGGTGCTGACGCTCAAACCCGTGTGGAATGACGAGGATATTCCCGAGGAGCGAGTAAGTTTTTCCTGCAAAACGGACGGTGACATGGCGCACGACACGGCGTCGGTGCGCACGACAATGGATCTGTACGCTGCTGGTTTTGTGAATACAACCTGGACCATGGACGTAGACGGCGTCACCTTCATTGATGACTTGCCGGACGGCGAAGTGACAGATGAAAAAACAGCGTTCAAAAATTTCGAGACCGAGTACGGGCTTATCAACGCGGAAGGATTGTTCGCCCTGTATCGCAACGAGCCGTTATAATACCCCCCTTAAATGATTGGCAAGGTCACTCGAAAGGTTGTTCCCTGATTGCGGCCGAGACTGTGGGCAGTGATAGTGCCACCATGTTCTTCCACAATCCGTTTCACAATATATAAGCCTAAGCCAGAACCATTTGGTTGAATATTCTTAGCCATAGTACTCCGACCAAATCTGGTGAACAATTTCTCTTCATCTGCTGGAGTTAATCCAATGCCGGTGTCACGGACTTGAAAAATAATGCTGTCATGTTCAGTGCTTAATTCCACGGTCACCTCACCAGGTACAGGCGTGTATCGCTCGGCGTTATCAATTAAGTTTAAAAACACTTGCTGTAAGAAATTTGCCCGCATTAAAATGGGTGGTAAAGGTAATGTCGGTAACTGACAATGTAGTATGAGACCCTTTTTGATAAAATTTGCCCGCAATGTTTCGATGGATTGTTGCACCAATGGCTCCACCTGGCCAGGCTCCATGGTACTGACCATGCCTTGCTCCACTTCAGCTGCGTACAGTAAATCGTTCACGGTGCCCACTAATCGTTCGGTGGCTAACAAGACGTGGTGTTGGGCTTTTTCCTTCTCACCCGGCCCGGCAGTATCATAATCTCCTTCAAACAACATCGTCAGCATACCACGAATGCCAGACAAAGGTGTCCGTAGTTGATGTGACGCGGCATGAATAAAATCCGTTTTGGCATCAAGCAATTTTTTTAGAGCCTCTTTGGCTTTGATTTCGGCGTAGACACTTTGCAACAAGCGATGACCAATATAAAGAAATATCAATAACATGCCGGCGCGGATACCCAACTCAACATTAGTCTGCGCTCTTAGTAATTCTATGACTAGTACCAATCCCAGTGCGGCTGTAAATAGCTCAGCAGTAATAATACGAATATCGAACAATCCATGACGCACAATGGCATAGGCCATGCAAGCGACCAAAATTAAAGTAAAATCTGGTCCGAGCCAAACCAAAGAATAATTATCGAACAGTGGGAGTAAAAGATTAAAAGTCATGCCAGCAAGCGTAGTCAGTAATGCTCCAATTAAAATGATTCTGATCTGTTTTTGTTCAACCAGCTCAGCATGTGTGTGTTTACGCCAAAGCAACCACATACCAGCAAAGACAAAAATAATGATACTAGCAAAATGAAAAAATAAACCTGGACCAGTGATAATACGTCCAACCGGATCATAAATAACATCTCGTAACGTGAAGTCGGGTATAGTGATAATTACACCCCACATTAGCCCGTAAATCCAGAGATGCTGTGTTAATTGCTTTTGCTTGGTCCGGGGTAAGGGTTCAGGAAAGTTTCTACTAAACGCATAGAATGGTAGGGCAATCAATATGCCGGCATAATAGCTCAGCAGAGCCATGATGATGCCAAGAGTACGATCAGAAGTGAACTGAAAAACGGCGTTGGTGAATGCCCATAATGAAATACCTAGCGTAAAAAAAACGAAAGCTAAACTAGCTGAAGAATGACGCTGCCGAATAAACACTGTAAGACCTATAACAACATTGGCAATAGTGACAATTAACAAGAGGGCGGTTTTGGTATCAAACATAACTCATAGCTTAACTGGATACACCATAACATAGAGTTGTAGGGGTAGGCCAATCGCGCAAATACGAAAGGCCCACCCTACAGATTAAGTAACTTTTTCACAGCCGGCAGCTGAGCAGCAGCAGGCACGTCCAACTGCAACAGCCATGAACCACCCTTCGCGTCCAAATATACTGGTCCACTGATCGCGGTGAACGGCAATAGACGCATTAAGAAAGCCTTGTGGTTGTAATTACGCTCGTCCTTGTCATCAGCCACTGCATAGAGCAGGTGTACCCCTCTGCTCAAGCAGTATTCGTGGATGGCACGAAACAACGCGATCGTGATCACTAACCCACCACGCCGTGACTTACGTTGATACTCCGGGCGCACGCACATCCGCGACACTTCGGCAGTGTCACTAGTAAAGGCGATACCAAGAGGCAACAACGCTGCAAAGGCAGGCTGCTCGCACAGCAACCCCCCGGGCTGGCCACCTTGAATAATCCTAGAATAGCCCACCAAGGTATTCGCACGGTCAAACACGCCAATGTGATGTGCCGTGGGATCCAGTTGATCAAGCTCAATCTTACGAACCCGATCGCCCAGTACCCAGCCGAGTTGCATGGAGAACACTTCGTAGCGCAAAGCGCCGAACATCTCAGACTCAGCAGTATAAGACAATTCACGAGTCCACATTGCCGCTCCTTTCCTTTAAGGGACGTTCTTAATCTGTACTGACTAATGATAAACTACTCTTTCAACTTATAGCAAATGAGCGTCTTTGTTATTGACAACCAATACCAGGCCATGATTAAGGTTGGACGAAATGATGTTATATCGGAATAAATACGTTGTTCCATCAATTCGATTAAAACGATGGGATTATCGTTCTCCTGGATGGTATTTTGTGACCATTTGTGTGAACGATCGGTGGAAACAACCATTTGGATATATTCATAATGGGTTTGTGTGTGTATCGGACATGGGGGTAATGGCCCATCGGTATTGGTTGGATATACCAAATCATTTTAACCATGTGTCACTGGATGTATTTGTGATCATGCCGGATCATGTACATGGAATC
>DOSP01000007.1:0-441 GCA_003512175.1 Candidatus Kerfeldbacteria bacterium | reverse complement strand
TGTCTCTACGAAACGATTCGATTTTACGAACCGACACGATAAAAACCAACGTATCCGCACAAATAACCACCCGTCAATACAACGCGTTTTCCAAACCAATCAAACAATCAATTCCCATGATCATCAACCAATACAAATCCGCCGTCACCCGATGGTGTCATCACCATAATCAACCATTCCAATGGCAACCACGGTATTATGAAAAAATCATTCGATCACACCGCGAATTATCGAATGTGCGGCGATACATTCTGAACAACCCAACACGTTGGCACGGTTGACAGCGCCGTGAATGCATGGTAAAACCCCGCCGAGCATTCCGCTCTTACTGGAGGTTCTCCGTGTCCATCGTGAAGGCCATCGGCCTGAACATCTTCATCTGCGTTCTGGTCGTCGGCAACGGCTGGCAGTTCTTCTACAACCCGGCCCTGCGCGACCCGG
>DOSP01000008.1:3000-29584 GCA_003512175.1 Candidatus Kerfeldbacteria bacterium | reverse complement strand
ATCGTTAAACCAATCAGGTTGGCAGCGGATGCCGGCAAGTCAGTTGGTCGAATGCGTACCAGGTAACCAGTTTCACTGGTACCGGTTTGTGCATTCATCACATCACCGGTGGTTTTTTTAGTATCGACCAGTTCAACGGTACCGTGATAAGTGACGGCACCATTATCATACGTAGGAATCGTCAATTCAGCTTGTTGACCAACTACTAAATCAAACACTTCGGATTCCGAAGCAATAAAATCAACAAAATTAGTGCGGTAACCAAGTTCAAACACGGCTACACCCGGGGTAGTAGTGTTACCCACAAAGGTATTAACTGCCAGGACGCGGCCATCAAATGGAGCTTTTAAGGATTGACCACTCACTTTTGCGATGACAGCATCTTTGTCTACCAGATCGCCCACTTGGACATTGACTTCGGTCACCTTACCACCAAAGCTAAACGCCAACTGTTCGCTATGTTCGGGAGCCACCTTACCATTGGTACTGACGGCTTTGGTGAGATCACGTACAGCGGCAGTAATGGTTTGACTCGTATCAACAGTGGTGGCTTGCCCGGCAGTCATTCTATAACCAGCAATGGCGATGCCAGCAATGACTAGCAAGGTAACGAGTAGCCATAACCACCAGCGTTTATACCAGGGCCGAGTAGGTGGTTTGGGTAGTTGAGACATAATAGATCATGGAAATACTTAAGCTTGAGTTAGCCAAGTATAGCAGAAGTTGCGCGGCCTTGACAATTTGCTAAACTTAGCGCTATGGATACACAAAAAGCCAAACGACTCGCCTTACTCTTGGCACAATCTGTCATGCTGGAAGAACAAAAAGCGGCCTGGTTGAATGTATTGCCGTTGATGTCTGAAGCGCAAGTGAATCAACTGATGGGGATAATGCAGCATGAGCAACAGAGTTACCAGGAAGTCAGCAAAGCCTTTTTTCAAGATCTTGGGCAGTTAAATAAGGATATGACGGCGACGCTTGATCAACTGGCTGCTAAGGAACGTCAGGAAATAGAGCAGTACATTCAACAAAAACTCAATGGAACTAGCTGAGCGTTGGGAACAGGCGGCGGTTGCCACTCCAGACACAATCGCCAACGATGAACCAAGTTGGCGGCAGCGTTGGGCTAGTTTTGTTGATGACGCCCGCAGTCGTTATCAATCATGGAAAAAGGAATTGTACCGCAGTACGGATGCCACGTTAGAGAAAATGGCAGATCAGTATGTGGAGACGCCCACAGCCACATATTGGCAAGCTGCGCAACGGGCAGTAGATACAGCTCGTCGATCATTAACGCTTCGTTCAGCGATGGAATTAGGTGTCCGGGCCGCGTTACCGGTTGCCGAGTTTTCAGCCCAAATGACGGCGAAGCAATTTCTAGTTGATATTGCTATCCGTCAAGCTGATTGTGATGCACTGGCTAAGAAATACGAAGCTCAGGGTGGAGTAACGGCCGTTGAATCGGAGGCTATGAAATTTGCGAATGAAGTGCGACAACATTTTGCCGAATTACAGAAACAAACGGAACGGATGATGCCGGAACAAGCCGAAGACAAAGAATCATTTCGGCAGCAACACATCACCGCTGGGGTGCACTATGCTGAACAGCTTTTGCAAAAAGTAACCATCATTCCTGAAAGTAATCGTCAAAAAATCTTGGTAGATATCCGAACCCATTTAGATACAGAGGTATTTGATCCGTCTCGGCCATCACTGTTTAAAGCCTATGAACAAGCGACTAAGCGGTATAAAAACAGCATTCAGGATATTGTCGAGCGCCATGTGGATGTGTATCAGAAGCGCAAAGCCAGAAATTTAGCCATGCTGACAACCGGTGCCCGCTGGCTCACGTTTGGTGTGGAGAGTTTTGTGATTGGTCGAGCCAGTGCGGCTTACCGGACTGTCACGGCTAATTACGATAAAGCCTTGACCCAATTGCCGGCTCATGAACGGACAACTGGTAAGCGTTTGGCTGCCTTAGCTGGCGGTGTGCGTGAAAGTTTAAAACAGTTTGCACTGGATGATCGGTTTCGTTTGGCGCTTCGTGCCCAGACCGATGCCAAGCAAACCATTTCGGCAGCCGTAGAGCGATTGATTACACCTGAGCAACAAGCGGCCAGCGACCAAGAGTTTGCTGTAGATGATATTGCCAATGCTTTGTGGAAAGAGTTTGGTCAAGAACTGCAAAAACGCAACGTCACGGAAGCCGAACTGTATGGCAACATTGAAGATTTGGCTGCCTTCCAAGGTGATCGTCGTCAACAACTCGAACACATTTTACGCTATCGCTTGTTGCGCGTACATCGTGAAACTATTAAAGCCACGGTCCACCAATTTGAACATATCTATCGGCAGTTCAACACTAATATCGCCACACTTGGGGTGTTAGATCAAATTGATACCCGCATTGAACAGCTGGCTGAAACCAGAGTCGACATCGATCAAATCTTAGGGCAGTTGGAGACTGCTGTTGATAATCTCACAGTGACTACCGTATCCGCTCATGAACCAACCGCTGCCAGGCCGAGCATAGCGGACTATGAAGCAACGGTGCCACTGCCGGACGAGATTACTAGTGAAGTTCCGCCAGAAAATACCGTGACCAACATTACCTATGTGACGGCACCAGGTGATTCGGCTTGGAAAATTGTCTCAGAACACTTGGAATGGTATCGCCAACGCGAGGATAACCCAGCCCTGACCATTCCTCAAGCGATTGATTTGCTGGTGGCCGATAATCACCTGGCTCATGCTAGTAAATTAGAAATTGGTCAGCCATTGGTGATCCCCAGTGAGTCACTCCCTGTGGCCATGGAATCCGAAGTTGTCCAACCAGAAGTAGTGACTGAATTGTGGCAACAAGATAAGGTGATGACTCCAGAAATGGCCGTTCAGGCGGCCCGCGGTGTTGATGCTCACATTAGTAATGAACATTTCGTGGTTGGTGCCACTCGCGCAGACCTTGATGCCTTACCAGTCGGCCACTACATTGCAGTATTCGGCGATCGGTACAGTACTCATCACGGAAAAACCATGGCCGTACATTACGATGCCAGTTACGCGGTAACCGTTGATGAATCGGGCGTCGCTCTTGCCCGTCCATTAGGTGATCAAGCGGCTGAAGCTATACCGCTGAACGAATTATTGAAAACAGAGCGATCAGCCAGCGTGCGCGTTTTCACAACTGAATCAGCCGAACTCAAGATTGATCATGGCAGTTTGACTGCTGATACCTGGTCAATGGATAAACTCGCGAAAATTCAATTCTTGCAGCATGATGCTGTTCGGGTTGTCGCGGAAGATGGCACCTTTTGCTCCAAAGATATTGCGGGTCGCTTTAACTTGATGGCCCCACATTTGGCGGAGCAAGTTGGCTTGAGTGTTCTTAATGCCGATGGCCAGGTGACCGGAGTCACAGTCCATGCACCAATGATGGCCGAGAGTATGATTGCGGCCGGTGGCAAAGAGACAGCCACGCTGAAAGATTATTTTACGCTCAATGAATCTGGTGCCCATCCAACGGAGACGGTGAATAGTACTGATGCCACGTATCGTTATCAATTACAACATTGGATTCAAGAGGCCGGTAGAAGCCCGTTACAAGTAGCCACTTTTTTATACGCCGGCACCCACATTCAAGATATTATTGCCGCGAACCGTTTTAATGGCGGAGAGCCAAATTCACACGGAGTGACCTTATTGGGTGAAGAAAATCATACCTTTACTCAACATGGCGATAACACCCTCGACAAAGCCCTGGCTTGGAATTTAGGTTTGAGTCAGTCAGATTTGGCTCAACGAGGTTACTTGTTTGAAAGTTTGGGCATTGAAGTGAATGGTGTGCCAGTCACCAACGAAACCGATTGGCTGCGTACGCCGGTACATGAGGGTGATAGCATTGTCGTGCATGATATTGCCTTGAATCATCGTTTTCACGGTGATCGCGCCGACACCCTAGTTACTCTACTGGTGCAAAGCGATAAATTGATGCCAGTCAGTATCGTGCAACCGAATCCAGAGGTGGTCAATGCGGCGATGGGAGGTTCACCGGAATTTGGTAGTGATTTTATCGTAAACAACTTTGTTGAAGTCAAAACTGGGCAGAGTCTGGCCACAGTCTTCGCTGATGGTGGATTGTCACCAGACATGTGGAAGGCAGCCGAATTCACCTTGGTGGAACAGGGGATTGATCCAGTACACCTCAAGTCAGGAACGCTCGTACCAATTTTTGACGAAGATTCGCTGGCAGCTCATTTGGACACAATCTATGAGCGGGCTGAGGCACGCCTAGCTGCTGCCAATGATACCGAAGTGTATATTGTGCGACCACACGATAGCATGGATCATATCACTGGTCAGTGGTTTGATCGAGCTCGTTACTCCGCCAGCGAATGGAGTCAACTGCGTGATCGAGTGGCCGGCGCTGTTGCTATACCGTATGGCAATAAAGAGATGCCGGGTGATCTATATACTCAACCGTACTCGGTACATGAATATCACGTGCAAGCTGATGCCGTGCTACAATTGGATGCAAACGCCATTGCACAGCTGGAACGACTGGTTTGGCAAGACCGACTCGCTGAACGGATATATTTGCCCGAAACATTACCACTCGCCACCGACGCTGGTGTGGTTGAAACAGCGTTACCCGCTGAAGTAACTCGGTTAATTGATACGGTGGTCGATGGTAACCCAGAGTATGGTGAACGAGTCCGAACGGCCTTAGCCCTCGTCTACGCCAATGAGGGCATGCGTGAAATCGCCGACAAAAATATGCTGAGCAGTGCGATCAGTTGGGTGAATGATCACTTACCTAGCCGGTCTGCCACTCTAGACCAGCTGGTGGCATATTCAGAGTATTACACGAGCCGCCAAGCCCTCAAGGACGTGGCTTGGTCAATTAAAGACAGTGATTGGGCGGATGCGAGCCTAGATTTTGCCATAGCGCAAGGACAGGCTGCCGAACACTCTGTGTCAGCTTTACACCCAGTGGTCGGCGCGCTTGAACAAGTGGCCGGCGTGTCTTCGGCTGGTTTATTTCAGGTACGGGCGAATAATTTTGTTGCCGAGGATGATGCCGCTTTCCAACAATTTGAGCAAAACTTGCGGAATGATCCGCTGATGGCTACAGCGGCAGCTGGAGAAATTTTATATCGTAATGAAACCGTCTTGGATACCTACGTCAGCGCTTTTGGCGATCCACAAAAAAATGATGAAATTGCTCAGATGTTGGCGTTAGTCAATTCATACAACGGTGGACCCTACAAGACGATGTTGGGTAGTCTGCAAGAGCGCCTGTTAGTCTTCGCTCAGGCTGAACATCTCACCTTACCCATTGCTGAAGCATCTGGTCGGGGAACCGATGATACACGAGCGGCCTTGCAGATCATATGTGACCGTTTGCAGACTGCGGGCAAGTTGGCGGTTGCGCCTGATCAAATCGAGCGTGATCTCAGCTTACTTGGTACAGAAACGGTAGCATTCTTACGCAGCGAAACCATGCAACAACTGAAGCATGCCTATCAAGTCTCAACCGGTGAGCCATTGAGTATTTTACCGCAGCAACAACACTTGGCGGATCATGCTGTGTCATTCGCCAATTATGCCTATTTAGCAACGCAGGCTGGCGCCTATGACGTGATCACTCAATATTCAAATAACACTCGTCTGGCTAAAGGTGATGCCAATACAGAATATGCGCGCAGTGAAGCGCCGTGGTCACTCACGAATGCAATTTAACATTTTTTTCGGCGTCCTGTAAGAATTTTTTTAAACCGGCATCCGTCAGTGGGTGTTGAAATAATTCTTGAAATACGGCATAGGGGAGAGTGACAACATCAGCACCGAGGAGGGCTGCTTGGCGAACGTGATCGGGATGTCGCACCGATGCCACCAGCACCTTGGTCGCAAAATCATACTGCCGCATGACGTGTACAATATCACCAACCACAGCCATACCGTTCTCGCCGGCATCATCTAACCGTCCGACAAATGGGGAAATGTATGTTGCGCCGGCTTTAGCGGCTAGCAAGGCTTGGCTGACGCTAAACACTAAGGTGACATTAGTACGAATGCCCGCCGCTGCCAGTTTGGTGACCACGGGCAAGGCTGCTGCAATCATTGGTAGCTTAATAATCACATTCGGATGAATGCCAGCCAATGTATGGGCTTCGGCCAGCATGGCGGCAGATTCCGTAGCTAACACTTCAGCCGAAATAGGGCCATCCACTAACTGGCAGATTTCTTTAATGACATCTTCACGTCGGCGACCACTCTTGGCTACCAGTGATGGATTCGTGGTGACACCATCAATTAAGCCGGTGCTGGCAGCTTGTTGGATTTCTTCAATGAGGGCTGTGTCAAGAAAGAGTTTCATAGTGATTCAGAATATTTAACCCACCGTTGCAATCTAGCCATTTCTTCTTGCACAATAGTGGAATTGTACTCACCAGCATGCCGTTTTAAGCCAGGCATGTCAATAGTGTGCTGTTTCTGATCAATGTGCAATGATAGTTTAAGTGAGTTCGGTTTATCACCCAAATATAAGTGAAACCGTGGATAATGTCCGCGTCCCAAATGGCGTACCCAACTGCCAGTAATGGGATGATAACCAGCTTGCCGTAGGCAACTAGCCAGATTGATTGGTTTCTTTAAATTTATTTTTAGGTCCATTGGGTAGGGGTAATCAATAAAACCGGTCGATCAATCACCGAAATGTGTACCGTATCGGCCACAGCACTGTTTGATAATCCGGAATAGGATTCATCAAGAACAAATTGTCCGTTCCATTTGGCTCCTTGTATTTCGACAGTAGCTGAGTCTTCGATTGGCAGTAACGAGAATGAAGTTACATTTTTTAATTCGATCTGATCAATAATCGGGCGCAAATGCTGATAGGGGGTATATAAGGATCGAATCACTCGGTGGTTGTATAACAGATGGATGGCGGTGAGAGTATGGTCGAGTCGATCGATACTCACAAAACCGAATAAGTCGATCACATAATCAGTAAAGTGTTCTTGAATATACGCTAGACCCTTCTGGAGATCGGTGGTCGTTTGATCAGTAGATACGATAAAGTTGGTGGGTTTATCCGTTATCGAGTCACCATCACCTAACGTAATGGTTGGCGTGATACCAAATTTTTGACAAAATTGGTGACCACCATCAAGCGCAATAATGACATCGTACGATTTAAGTACCATACCACAGTCAAACCAAGTGCCGTTGCCAACTAATGCAATTGTCTGCATAGCACCACTATGCTACACTCGGCGTATATGTCAAGCTCGACACAACGGTATCAGTTTTCGCCACAGCAAGACGTGATTGAGTTCACCGCGCCAGATTTTGTCCTTGTCACATTTGGGACGATTACCACCAGCGAAGAGGACAACACCAAAGAATCACGTTGGATGAAAGGTGTCTTTGACGAAATCAAACGACATGCTCCGCAGGCCAAGTTGAAAGTGTTGATGGATTTTCGGACGATTGACTCCGGTGAATTCAATAGTCAAGAATCAAACACGATTTATCGGGAAATGCTCCATGATGAGGCCATTGCTAAAGTAGCAGCGTTTGGTTTGCCCCATGGCTGGGCATTGCTGATTGATTTACTACGCGCCTTTATGCCGCATAAATTAAAAACGTTTGCTACTGAAGAAGACGCCCGGGCGTGGCTGTATGCTGCTGATTGATAAACCCGTTGGCCTATCCTCATTTGCGGTCGTGGCTCGGGTACGGCGGCAGCTCAACGTTCAACGGGTTGGCCATGCCGGCACGCTTGACCCATTAGCCTCGGGGTTGTTGATTGTATTGGTTGGTCGAGCAGAAACAAAATCTCAAGATCGGTTCATGAAACTCGATAAAGAATATGTGGTAACCATCGAGCTGGGAAAAATCAGTACAACAGATGATAGCGAAGGGGAGATCACAAGCACCAAATTTCAATTTCCAAATCTCAAACAGTTTACTGGAAAAATCCAGCAAATTCCGCCAGCTTATTCCGCCATTCATGTGAACGGGGAGCGGGCCTATCGTTTAGCCAGACAAGGCAAACCGGTAACGATAGCACCCAGGTCAGTCACCATCTACTGTCTAGAATTACTGGATTATGAAAAGCCATTTATGACGTTACAAGTACAGTGTTCTCATGGAACATACATCCGATCACTGGCTCGAGCCATGGGCGGATATGTCACCGCCTTGCGTCGTACCAAGATTGGCACGTACGACGTCTCCTCCGCTATTTCACTCGACCAAATAGCGACAGCACAAAACCAACCGTTGAGACAAGAATAATCGTTGGACCAGCGGGTAAGTCTAAGATAAATGACAAGCTTAACCCTACAGTAGTTGAGACAACGCTGATAATAGCGGCCAGCCAAACCAGTTGTTTAAACGATTTAGCCAAGTTCTTGGCAATAGCGGCTGGTAAAATCAGCAAACCGGTGACTAAAATGATGCCAACAATTTTAATACTCACGGCAATGGTAAGAGCGGTAACGATAAAGAAGGCATAATCCAAGCGTGTGCCATTGATGCCGCGCACAAAAGTGAAATCTGATGAGAACGTCATCAGTAGTAATCGTTTACTGGTATAGAGCAGGAAGACAATCACAGAGATACTGACAGCCGCTGCCACGCTCACGTCCCACCAAGTCAGGGTGAGGATGTCCCCAAATAAAATAGAAAACAGTTCTGACCGATAGCTGGGCAACAAACTAATCAGTACTACACCCAGCGACAACCCGGCTGAAAAAATCACTCCCACGACGGTATCCAAACTAATCACCGACCGATTTTTTATTGCCACGGTGATAATGCCGATAAAAATACAAAACAGAATAGCAGACAGAGTTGGGGATAGGTGAAACAGTAACCCTAAGGCAATGCCCGCTAAGGCAGAATGTGCGATGGTATCGGAATAAAACGATAAATTACGCAGGGTAATGAAGACGCCAAGAAACGCTGCGGCGATACCAATCACCACACCGGCCACGATGGCGCGTTGCATGAAAGGAAGCGTAAAGGCGTTCAGCAGTAAATCAATCGTCATGGTGGTGTTGATCAACTTTAGTCAATGGGATGCCGTACATTTTTTGGAAGTTCTCGTGGGTAAAAATATCCTGTGGACGGCCAGTACAAATTAATTCCTTATTCAGACACAGCACAACATCGGCATATTGCGCGGTCACATCGACATCATGCGACACCATCACAATTGTTACGCCAGACTGCTCGTTGAGTCGATGAAGATAATTGTATAACTCAGCCTGACCGCGGGGATCAATGCCGCTGGAGAATTCGTCCAAGAATAACACTTTTGGTTTGGTGCTTAACACTCCCGCCAGCAGTACTCGCTGCAACTGACCGCCAGATAATTTACCGATCCGTTTACTGAGTAATTCTGTAACGGCGAACATGTCGTCGAAGGCAGGGAGAGAACCATGTATCCACCAACCCGTAGTCTGGAGATACATTTGTAGAAACTCATGCACGGTAATGGGAAAGGTAGGATCAACGGCCAGACGCTGTGGGACATACCCCACTTCGCGCATGGTGAAATGGCGCGTGATACTGCCACTACTGGGTTGTAACAGCCCGAGCATGATGCGCAATAATTGAGTCTTACCCGCCCCATTTGGTCCAAGAATGGAAACAAACGCACCTTGTGGAATCACAAATCCAACGTTACGTAGTACAGTGACGTCACCAAACTTGAGATTGATATTGTCGGCATGAATCAAATCGCCGTGCATGGCTTGACTGTACTGATGACGATCTGATTTGTCAATCGGGCGGAACGGGCTATACTAATGGCTATGGCTCTGAAACGAACCCGGTCGGCAAAATATATTTGGGTGTCCGATTTTGTGTATGGGGGGATTGATGGTGCAGTAACCACATTTGCGGTAGTGGCCGGTGTAGAAGGCGCCAGCTTGCCCGTTGCCATTGTATTAATTCTCGGTTTTGCCAATTTGTTGGCTGACGGTGTATCGATGGCCGTGAGTAAATATTCCAGTGATAAAGCCGAAAAGGAACGGATTCAACGGATTCGTCGGTTAGAGTACAAATCAATTCGAGAAAAGCCTCAGGAGGAACGGGAAGAAATTGAGCAGATCTTACAAGACCATGGCTTTACTGGTAAGGCACTGGAATCGGCCACTCATGTGATCACCAAAGACAAGGATGTCTGGGTGGATATTATGATGAAGCACGAGTTTGATGTAGTGGAAGAAGCCATTTATCCATTGAAAAGCGCTCGAACTACTTTTTTGGCATTTAACGCGATCGGCATTATTCCACTGATTGGCTATGTGCTCACGCCATTTTTCCAGTTTGATACCAAAGTGGTGTTTATTGTGACCAGTATTTTTACCATGATTGCTTTATTTATAGTGGGTACGATCAAGGCCCAATTTACCGATGGTAAATGGTGGGATGCCGGGCTACGCACTGTCCTCACCGGCGGGATTGCGGCAACTTTGGCTTATTTGGTTGGGTATGCCTTACGTGGTATAGCCTAGCAGCGATTGTCACAGCCACGGTAACGCCGAGCGTATTCAACAATAAATCATGGCCGGTATCAAAGGCATCACCTAACCGGTGAGAACCGGTGAAGTAATCTTCCAAATATTCTTCAATTTCATAGGCCACGCCCATGGCGACAGCTAGGCCAAAGCTGCACAGCAAGATGAGTTTACGTGGAGCACGTTTGCTATAGATAATCGTGGCGATATTCCACACCCATAAGCCGGCTACCGCTGAACCAAAGAAGTGCAAGCTGGCATCATACCAAAAAAACCTGTCGTACCAATGAAATAAATCACCAGCCATATCTAACGTCATCGCCAGTACCACTAGCGACATAATCCAGCCTTGATATGGCCGACGCAATCGCGCTTGAACAATTTCTAATATAATCCAGGCGGCGCCTTGGGTAATAATTAAGCCAAGGATGGTGAATGTAGCGGTGAGGGGAATCAATTCTAACCACACCAATACTTCGAAGACAATCACCCCACCAAATAAAATGCGCCAGAGTATTGTGGTCATGCTTTTATTTTAGCACGTCTGCGTAAAATCAATAACCACAGCACCATAGAGAAATTCAAACCGACCAGTACTGCTTGATAGAGCCAGTTCACCACGGCATATTGTCCAAGCGCAAATAAGGCCAAGCCATAGCTCAAGCCACTCGTGACGTACAGCCGGGCGGTTTCTTGTTGTGGTAATCGATAACTTTTGCGGAAGGTTGGTGCAAATGCCAGTACATCAACGACGATGCTCAATAGAACGGCCAACAAGGCTTGGTTAGTCCACCACCACAACACTATGCCCAGTACTGCCAGTCCAAGCGACCACCAATCGAACCGGGTGATAGCGCGGTGTCCATACCATATCGCCAATAGTACCACTACCAAACACAGGCCGGCCTGCATCCCATGCACCCAACCACCCGCTCCACCATGCTCAAACCATTGCACAGTAAAGGCAATGGCTTCTGTGAGAAACCAAATCAGCCAAGAAAACAGATGCGGCTTGGTCCGTTTGGCCAAGATATCCTTAATATAAGGAATATAACCAATTGTTCCAATCAGCACGGCACCGTACCCAAAGATCTCTTTATATGGCAACATAAATCTGCTATACTATACCAAGTAAATAACTCAATAACAAAAATATGCACACACTTATTAAGCTCAGTAGTGGATTAGTCATTGCTGGGTTTGCCTTTGCAGCGATCGCGGCGGACGGAGATTTTGATGATGGGGATTTCGGCGATGGTGAATTTGAAGAAGGTGGGGATGTTCCGGTAGCGGATAATACCTCTACAGCCAGCGTCGAAAACCTAGGACCATTTGGTGGAAATTTGTGGGATGTGGCTTTATCGCCAGATGGCAGCAAGCTCTATACGGTTGCGAAAGATTCACCGAATGGCTTTTACTGGTCAGACGATGGTGGCGCGACCTGGAATGGTTTATCTGGTGTCGACTATGGTGGAGGGATTGGAGTGGAAGTGGATACAGACGGTAATGTCTATACCACTTTTAGCCAAGGGCTTTATAAAAGCACGGATGAAGGCGTAACGTTTACCCGGATTTTAGAAGACAATGGAAATGCTTTATTGGTGATCGGCGATACACTGTTCATGTCGAGCACCAGTACGCCAGGCACAATTCATACATCGGCCGATGGTGGTGAGTCATTTACCACTACGACCTTACCCAATAGTGAAGACATTTGGAGCATGGCCATCACAGCTGGTGCGGTCTATGTACAAACGATGGACAGCGATTATGTCGCCCATCTCTATAAAAGCACGGATGACGGGGAGAATTGGACTGAATTATCCATTCCTGCCATGCAGGATACTTCAGCAGCTGTCCATGTCTGCGTCAATGGGAGTGATGCTAGTGTGGTTGGTTTGACAGGTGGTTTTTCCGGGGAAGATAATTATCTC
The DNA here is from genome assembly GCA_003512175.1 of Candidatus Kerfeldbacteria bacterium. GTDB lineage: Bacteria > Patescibacteriota > Patescibacteriia > UBA9570 > UBA9570 > UBA9570. Next base: position 17,118 of record DOSP01000008.1, on the reverse strand, counting down.
TCTACCAATGGCGGCAGTTCGTGGGTAGGTACGGGTACAAATTCTGTGACAAGCTGGTGTGTCTTTGATACTGCTGAGCGTTTATATATGGGTGAAATGTATTCAGACGATCTAGCGAACTGGGAGTCACTTGGTGCTGATGATTCTGAAACCACAGCATTAGGTGGGCATTTCCTGTTAGTTGATCCCAACGATGTAGACATGCTCTATGCCGATGGCATGCCTGGTTTAAGCAAGAGTACTGATCGTGGCCAAACCTGGGAAGATATCAATGAAGGGATTAGCGGCGTAACGATCACCGATATCAGTCAAGCGACTGATAAAGATATTGTTTGGGCAGCCGCCTACAATGGTATTGCCAAGACACAAAACTTTACTAGTACTAATCCCACTTGGGAGTTTCCGGTGTTAGAAGATCCTGGTACAGCGATTTGGGTGGATCCGTCTGATCCGAACATGGTGGTGGTTGGAGAAATTGGAGCGATTCGGCGCACCACGGATGGTGGTAGCAGTTGGACAGCAAATGATGCGGCTGATCTCTTATCTCATGATTATTCAGTTGATGAAATTCTGGCAGATGTGACGGATGCGAACACCCTATATGCAGCGGTAGAAAACGGTGAACCAAACAATAGTAAAGTGGGTATGGTATTGCGCTCTACCGATAAAGGTGAAACCTGGGAAGATTTAGCCATTACTGATAATGTCTCTGCACAAACCATTACCCAAGCCAGTGATGGTCGGTTGTATGTTGGTGTGGGTGCGGATGCCGGGTCGGATTATTTAACAGGGATTTATGTCTATGAAAATGATTCATGGACAGCTCTCGATGGTACGCCTGAAGAAGATATCGTCAAAATTCTGGTTGATCCAGATGATGACACGATTATCTATGCCGTTGGGACATCTGGTTTCTATCGGTCAAATGATAGCGGTAATTCCTGGGATCAAATTACCGACGGTATTGACGAATTGCGATCCTTCAACAGTTTAGCAATTCAATCATCTACGACACCAAACACATTGTATCTAGGTGCGACCAACTTCTTCAATCAAGGTGTGTTATACAAATCTACGGACGGGGGAGACACGTGGGGTTTGCAATATACCGGGTTACAAGAAGAAACCTTCTACACACTCATTTTTGATGGCGTCACGGCTGGAACCAGTCGTGGGTTGTTTGAAATTAAATCAAAGGCGGCCTTAACGGTAAAAGCGGCTAAGAAAAAAGTGCCGGTTTTGAAAAAAGCGGAATTCACTGTTACGTTAAAAGATGGAGTCACTGGAAAAAAATTGAAAAATCAGCGGGTCAAGTTTTTTCAAAAATCAGGCAAGAAGTTTGAAAAGATCGACACGGTAAAAACTAACAAAAAAGGTCAAGCCATCATTGAGGTGCGTATTCGTAAAGCCAAACAGTATCAATTCAAAGCCACTTGGAAACCGAAGGGCGGTACCAGTGAAGAGTACACCAACGCTACTTCAAGTATTGTGAAGGTCAAAGGTACCAACTAAATCCGCTTTACCCACAATGTGCCCTACCATGGCAGTCTCGATTTCTGCTAATGAGTTACCGTTTATGGTGGGCACATCAAGTGCGTACAGTTCAAAATGATACCGGTGTAAGCCATTCGGCGGGCACGGGCCACCCCAGGAGGTTTTGCCAAAGTCGTTCATGACCTCTACACCTCCAGTCGGTACGGTGTTGTCTGCCACACTCGTTACGTTAGCTGGGATATCTTTTACAATCCAATGAATCCATTCCTTACTGGGTGCATCTGGGTCGCGCACGATGAACACAAAACTTTGTGTGTCGGCTGGAATGTCTGACCACTCCAGTGCCGGGGAAATATCTTCACCCGCACAGGTAAATTGTGCCGGAATGGTTCGATTATGTTCCCAATGTGGGCTGATGATTTTCATATCGGCGATATTTGGTTGACCGCAACCAACAAAAATAATTAAACTTAGAAATAACCAATTACGTATTGCCATGCGTTAAATAATATTGTACCTGTTCGTCAGTGACTTGATCAAATTCTTCATAAAACTGGCCAACGGCCATAAAATTGTCTGGCTGATCCAACACAACCACATCATCAACTATTCGCTTAAGTTCTACTACCGTATCTGGCGGCGCGACTGGTACGGCGACGATGATGCGCTGTGGTTCTTGTTGCTGGATCGATTGAATGGCCGCCTGCATCGTTAGCCCCGTGGCAATACCGTCGTCAACTAAAATGACTACTTTATTTTTTAACTCAATTCGTGCCTGGCCCCCTCGGTACTGCTTAATACGTCTGTCTAATTCTTTTTTTTCTTGACTAATTACTTCATCAGTTCCATGACCAACAATGACACCTGTTTCAGTCAATGCTCCCCAGGCGTATTCCTGATGACCAGGTGCGCCTAACTTGCGCGTAATGACAATATCAAGTGGCAGTTGCAACGTTTTGGCCACAACTGCAGCGGTGACCACTCCGCCGCGGGGTAAACCTACAACAATGACAGTAGATTGTTGATCGTATTGTTTCAGGGCGTTGGCCAATTGCTGACCGGCTTCCGCCCGGTCATGCCAGATCATTTGCGTTTGGATAAACGATACACTTTCAGAACTTCCTCGGTCGCTTTAGCCACTTTACCCGATTTCATTTGTTGGGCGGCACAGGTGGATAAATGGCCTTCCAAGATCATATCCTCGACTCCGGATAAAGCGTGTCTGACCGCGGCAGTTTGTGTGAGCACATCAATACAATAATCACCACGCTCCACCATCCGCTGCAATGCCCGAATCTGCCCCTCGACAATTTTAAGTCGCCGGATAGCGCTTGGTTTCGTATTTTTCATAGGTAGATAGTAGCACACTCGCTCATACACAGGCTAGGTGCGTCGATCTGATCGTGGCCATTCGATCAATTGGCCGGCGCGGCGTTCCATGACATCAGCTGGACGGATAAGTGACCTATTTCGTTTTGGAATAATTCTACTATGACGAGAGTGATCAATGCGTTCGGCAATACTGAATAAATCTTCCTCAGTCGTTATCCAGTCGGTGCCAAATTTTCTGAGATCAAATGGTTTTGTGGAATATTCCCGCAAGACTTTTTTACCGGTTGTATTGACGAAGTATTCATGAAAAAAAGATAGAGCCAGTTCCCGCAGGGTTTTATAAATCGGATCACGAAACCGGACAGAGGCGTGATTCGTTTTACTAATGGCTCCCCAGTAGCCGTGACGCTTATACAGCGCCACCACATGGTCATCATCACCGTCGGCGCGTAAATCAAACAGTAGCGATGGTTCACCATTCTGCCATAACACCGCTGCCGCAAATAAAGCACCTTCTAAGCAATGCATTTTCCGTTCCCGCAAGGCCCGGCGTGGTGACATGTAGGTTTCCCCGTGTTTTTCCCAATTCATTGGCACACGATCCAGATAGTTTTGGATCTTGATCGGTGTAGGTAGTCGGGGGAATAGCATATATGCTATACTATACTAGATTAATTAACATAAGCAAAAAATACGCTATGCGTAAAACTATTCTTGCATCAGTGCTCTCAGCGGGTACAGCTGGGTTGCTGCTGATAGGTGCAGGGTGCACCGGTACGACTACACCAACGACAACCACCACAACGACTAATAAAAACACGCCGGCAGTGGAAGGGGTGACGTTTGACGTGACGGCCAGCGACGCCGAGGTGGAAGCCGATGATAATGGTCAGTGGGCGAAGACCGCCACTGCTTCATCGGAATACGGCACAGATTCTTGGGCGGCTAAACAGGCCACTGGTCAGCCTAATGTTGATGTCTATGGCGATAATATATCCGCCTGGGCACATTTAGAAAAAAATAAGGGCGAAGAAACAATAGAAGTTACTTTTGCAAAAGCAGTCAACGCGGTAGGGGTGCGTATTCGTGAAACCTATGGTAGCGGTGCAGTGACCAAAGTTGAACTGATCGATCTTGGTGGGCAATATTATACGATCTGGGAAGGCACTGATTCAACGGTGGGTTTAGGCTATCTTCAAGTACCCGTCGATATCACTGAATATTTAGTGAACGGTGTGCGTGTGACCGTGGATACCTCTTTGGTTCCAAACGAATGGGCCGAAATTGATGCAGTTCAGCTGGTTGGAGAGTAACACGGTATCAGGCTCCGTCATCGTGCACCTTTCACTTTCAGTTGTTTGGTGCGGACGGTATCTGTCCCATAGGTTGCAGCATCAGTATCGTTCGGTATCCAGCGCACTTGATAATACGTAGTTTTAGATTGATTGAGTTCTAACGTCAACTTGCCCTTGTTATTGGTGCGTTTTGTCTTCAGTTTCACTTGTTGCCAATCCCCAGACTTTTTCGTTTTCTTATAGAGTTTCACGGTACGTTGGCGCAGGCCATCTTTGGTGGCAGCATCCTTCAACTGAATGGTGAGGTTATCACCTTTGGCCGATGCAGTAAGTGTTGCCTTCGAATACAATGATTGCAAGCCGATCGTGGTGCCGGTGGTTAAGCCATCAAACAACATCTCGTTAAATTCTTCATCCACCAAGCCAGTATATAATAGTGACCAACTCTCGCCCGCATCGGTGGATTTATAGACATAACTGGTACCGGCTGGCCGACCTGTGGCGGCATAGATGGTGTTCGCATCCGCGGCTGTGACGGAATGGAAATAGGCATCGCTCGGCAAACCATTAGCGGTGATGTCTTCCCAGGTGACACCATTATCGGTTGAGCGCAGTAGCTTACCATTTGAATCGCCAATACCGCTGGCAAACACCGTTTCACCGACCACCACCACCGATGTGACCGATTGATCTGTACCTGTGCTGACTTGTTCCCAAGTCGAGCCATCATATAAGAACACACCGTGTTGTGTCGTATCATCACTAAATTCATAACCAGTGCCAACGACCACCGTACCATTGCTCAGTACGGCAAGATCATTGGCCGGCGCATCCAGCCCCGTGACATCTGACCAGGTGCTACCGCCATCGGTGCTGGTATAGAGGGTACCATCGCTCCCTTGCTGTTCAGAGAAGGCGGCGTAGAGCGTGTCACCATCAGACACAACGTCTGTGAAGGTACCGGTTAAGCTTTCAATTCCAGTTGCTACCTGCCAGGCATCGCCACCATTTGTGCTCACAAACAGGTTACTGGCACCGGCTACGATATGATCAGTATTATCAGGATCTATCCAAACACATTCTATGTCACTACTGGCTTGGTCCGGCAGAATGGGGTATTCCCAGGTAGGGGAATCACTTAAAAAATTATTGCTGTGGGCCAAACCGCCTTGGGCTGCTAGCCAGACATTTTTCTTATTATCCGATTGCGTAATATCATTCACCGTCACACCCAGCAAGCCGTTCGATTTTGCATCTTCTGACCAGGTCTCTCCACCATCGGTCGACAACTGGACGCCGGTGCCAGAACCAACCACCATCACCTCAGTATTGTTCGGATCAACCGCCAATTGGTTGGCCGTCACCACCAAATTTGTCACTGTGCCGCCGAGATTATCCGTATATTTATCACCCAAATAGATACGATCACCGATAATGTTTACTTCTCCAGTAATCGGTTCGGCAGTGAGAGTCTGCCACGTGCCATTTGCGCCAGTGGTGGTATAGAGCGCACCATCCGCTCCGGCGATCACAATGAAATTGTTGTCGGTTGGTTTCGCGCCCACCCAGGCATAGTTGCCCGACTGGCTGGTGGCGGTCACTGTCTGGGTGGCGACATCCAAAACGTACAGAGTTCTGGTTTGATCACTGCCGCTAGCAGCCAGGATATAAAATGTTGAACCATCGGTGTTGCCAACAATACTGTTCGTGCTGACATCTTCGGCGATAGTGATATTGGTAAATGATTCACCTTCGTTCACACTGACATCTAGGCTGCCATCGCGCACTGGCGCTACCAACACACCGTTGGCGTAGGCCAGGGCCAAATTGAAGTCGTTCGATTCCGCATCACCGCGTGAACCAGCTAATTCTGTCCAGTTCGTTCCACCGTCAGTCGTTTTATACAGGCTAATGCCGCCAACTACATAAGCTGTATCAGGTTCGTCTGAGATGACCAAGGCATTTACTTTACCTAAATCTGTTCCGGCAGTTGGACCCTCCCAAGTTTCAGCGGAGTCGGTAGAGTGATAGATGCCATTAGATGATAAGGTTGAGGCATACATTCTGCCTGTGTCATCAATGCCTAAATCGGTGATATAACCGCCGAACAGTTCATAACTTACCCGGACCGCTTTCTTGGTCTCATTGTTAAAGGCGTCTTCAGCCAGAGTAAGGACTGGCCAGGTGAGAACGTACATCGCCAACAGTATTTTTTTCATAGGTTTATTTATGACTAATGATACTAAGTAGTATAGCATATCTGCCATAGCAGCCTATTCTGTACCAGTCATTTTCCCCTTGGCCCAAATGGAGCCATTTGTAAGATGATCTCCAAATGTTGATAGGCAGTTTTCCGCTTTATTGGTATAGTGACTGTATGAAAAAATATGGTAGAGCACTTATTATATTGGGCATAGTTTTGCCAGCGGCGTTAATGGCGGACGATGTATCTATCATTAAAAAAATTCGGAATGTCAGTTTCACAGACATTACCCATGATCAGGTGACGGTACAGTGGACGCCGCCAGCTGGTTCGAATCTGCGGTATCGTGTATGGTTAAAGGATGCATCTGGGAATACGTTAGCCAAACGTCGCACACAACAAACATCAATAGTGCTCACATATTTGTATCCAGAAACCAAATATTACATTAAAGTGCGTGCCGTTCAGTCCTCTCATGTTACAGGCAAGTGGTCGATTGCTCAATCATTCACCACTACAGCCAAACCGCCGGTTATAACTAATACGATTTTTGCCGGTGATGTCATGTTGTCGCGCTATGTGGCTCGAGCCACGGAACAGACCGGCGATATGGCTGCGCCCTTCGTCAACATTGCTGACGAATTCACACGGAACGACTTGGCCTTTGTGAACTTGGAGGCGCCGTTTCAGGAATATGGGCCATGGGATGTAGCGGATGACTCCATGACATTTAAGGTGAATCCACAAATGATGGAGGGATTGCAATTAGCCGGTATTGATATTGTGTCATTGGCCAATAACCATGTGTATAACGCCGGTCAAGCCGGAGTGGATTATACTAAACAGTATTTGGCTGATAACAGAATTGCCTATTGCCTGGAACACTGGGATATTCGGGAGGTGAATGGGTTGCAGTTTGCCTTTTTGTGCTATTCGTATGATCTCAATCTCGATATCGATAAACTAATTGCTGATCTTCAAGAGGTGCAGAACCTCGGTGCCGATGTGATTATTGTCTCAATGCACAACGGCGCGGAATATACTGAAACCATCAGTAGCTCGCAGTCAAATTTTGCCCACCTGGCTATTGATTACGGCGCCGATCTAGTGATTGGCCATCATCCGCATGTAGTCCAACGGATGGAGGAATACAATGGCAAGTACATTTTTTACTCGCTGGGTAATTTGATTTTTGATCAAGATTGGTCGTGGCCAACACAATTAGGTGCGGTGGTGAAAGTAACCTGGGAGAATGATCAGGCCAAAAAGATTGAATTCAAGCCGATTAAGATTGATGATGATTTTCAGCCTCGCTTAATGGATTTTGCAGAAGGGAAAGAGGTGCTGGGTAGATTGCAGGTGAGTGATTATGAACTGGTGATAAACTGAACCATTTCAGCTTAGTGTATTTCTATTATTGCCAGTCCCGCTCGCTTATTCTAGTAGTTTTACCCTTATTACTTTCAAATTTTGGCAAATCATTCATTGTTAACCACTCCTCTTCCATGGCGAATTGTTGAATCGGTGCGCATCTGAATCTAAACTGAACATTAGTAGTTAAATCTGATAAATATTGAGCAGCGTCTTCATAATCTTGCAAGTGCGACGGTAACTGTCCGCGAACCTTCAATTCAGCGATGTAGGCATTAGCCACATGTGTACTTACTCCCATGGCTTTATCTAAATGAGCTAACAGCCAAAATGGTTTAATAAAACTTTCTGAAAATTGATGCTCATCAGTGTCTGCCATATAGCCTTCTCCATAACGATGAATATTTTGAATCCAGAATCGCAATATCTTGGAAAGCATTTTAGGACCTATAGACATCACACTCCAAAATCGGACTGAGAGGTGGTATACTTAAGGAGTGAAAAGCCCTAAGTTAAAGCCAAAACAAGAAAAAGAACTACGTGACTTTATCCTACTCAATGCACACACGAGCCGTGAAGTTAAGCGGGCTCAAGCGGTTATTTTAGTGGATAAAGAAATTAAGCTGACAGATATTTTTGCACTCACGGGTTTGGGACGATCCCAGGTGTTTAACCTCCGACGACAGTATTTGAAAAAAGGTTTAACAGTCATTGCGGACAAAAACAAGCCAAATCCTAAAGAATTATTAACGAAAATACAGAGAAATGAAATTATTGCGGCCGTTTTTAGGAAGACACCAGGCGCATGCGACCCGTACTTTGAAAAAAACGATTATTGGACTACCGGCATCTTAGGCGAGTATATTCGACGTCAATACGATGTGACCTACAAATCTAAAACATCGCTGTATCTCATCTTTCGCCAATCGAAATTTACTTTTCACAAACCAGGTCGGGTCTACCAAAAACGAGACGAAGCAGAAGTAAAAAAGTGGCAAAAAATGGCCACGCCACTAGTAAAAAAGGCTTGGGTCGAACCGCACACAGTGATCCTCTGCGAAGATGAAATGGTGCTCTCCACTCAGACCACCTTCCAAAAAATCTGGCTACCCCAAGGTGAGTATCCAAGGATTGAAGCTTCGAACAAAAAGGAGAATCGATCCATTTATGGATTAGACCTGTTGCCATTTAATCTATTCCACAAACAACCCGAACAGAACCGAAGGTTCTGGTTAGATGGTTTGTTGAATATGGAAATTCCACAATCCAGCCGAGATCAGCATGAAACGATCATCCGCATTGGCTAATTTGTGCCGGTAGATATCACTGGCCGCTCTGAAGCGTTTCAGGCCAGCTAACGCATGTTCCACCAGGATACGAATACTGGAAATCAGTCGATTGTGTTGCTTGTCTTCTTCAGTTAACGGGTGCAGCTTGGTGCGTTTTTTTGGCATACACATATTCGGATGGAGTCGCTCACAGCCGCGAAAGGCGGTATCGCCCCACAACGCCACGTCATCAGGAATCATTGCCACAAGCTGTTGTTTGTCGAGGACACGTTTGTCATGGCGTCGACCAGATTTGGTCGGAGGCATGATGAGAATACGTTTGTGTTCGTCTGTTACCACCAGGGTTTTTCTGGTGGTGGCTTTTTTCTTGCCAGAATACAACTTTTTCCGTTTCTTCAGGTTCTTTGGTTTCTCCACTCTGCGTTCGGTACCATCCACAAACACATCCTTGGCTTCAGGAAAGTGTGAAAAAAACTCTTCTACAGAACGAATCTTACGTTGTGGCAACACCAGCTGCTTTTGTAAGGCTCGCTCCATCACTTTCAAGAGAAAATGCACCGAACGACAGGCTCGTGTCCGATCGCGATTGGTAATAAATCCCAACACATCAAAGGTGGGGTAACATTTCAAAAATATTAAGATAAATGCCAGCTTCTCTTCCGGTGTTTTTAACGCTCCTTTCTTTCCACCCCCGAACGCTCGCTTCCGTTTGGTCTTCACCAACTTCATTTCGGTATACAAGGCTTCCGAAAAGACGGGCAGTATGGTGTTAAATTCGGTAATCGATATGCCCATTAACGCTTGGGCTAGGCGATTATTGCGTAGTAGTTTTGATACCTCCATATCCTGGAAGTATATCAGATTTGGCTATATGGCAACAGGTTTACTTTCAGGTCCCCGGAAAAATTGTGTAGATTAGCAGGTTAATTTGTTAATAAGTCAATACGCTTTGACATGTTATTTCAGTTATGATACAATATTGTCATATATATGAAATATAAAGCTAAAAGCAATCTACTTGAAGAATTAAAGAATTTACCCTGTTTCGGCAAAGAATATATTTTTCAGTTGAGCAGAAATGAAAAAAATTATAATCTTAAAAAAAGCACCATTGACACATATATCAGTCGATTTTTAATAAACAATGAAATAATCCCTTTTAAAAGAGGCGTCTACGTAACTACAGACTTTTATAACAAACACAAAGGTAGTACAGCTTATTTGTTTTATTTAGCCAATATTTTGCGTAAACCGTCGTATATAAGTTTGTGGACGGCACTCCAGTATCACAATCTCGCCACAGAAGTGATACATACAATTACCTCAGTAACAACCAAGGTTACCAGAGATTATAGAACAAAAATAGGCACTTTTTCTTATCAGTCAGTGAAAGCAGAAATGTTTTCTGATTTTTATCTAATTAAAGATGATTTTGACTTCTTTATTGCAACACCCGCCAAAGCCCTTTTTGATTTGTTGTATTTTAAAACCAGACAGTTTAAAAGTGTAAAATTTAGTGACATTGATCCTTTGCTTAGTGAGCTGCGAATAGATATGGAAGAAATGGATAAGGCAGAGCGCGAAAAATTTTATTCAATGGTAAAGAAATATGTTCCATATGAATAATCAAATCCTTATTACCCTCAAAAAAAAATTAGAAGAAATAACCGTATCTAATGAAGGAGTTGGAGTTGAAGTACGGCGCAATGCGGCGAAGGAAGTGCTCCAGTATTATGTACTCAATTTTATTTATCATCATCCGCTATATAGCAATTGGATTATTATGTAAACAATTCTGTTGATTTAAGTGAGAAATTCCGAGACTATCTGCACGAAAGTATTAACCATGACAATCCAAAAATACTGATTGCCAAAAATGAAAATATAATTGTTGGATTCATCACTTATAGTATTGAAAAAGAAGCTTATTTTGATACTAAAATAACTCAATATGGTTCTATTAAAGAATTGTGTGTAGCTGAAAAAGAAAGAGGTAAAAGTATTGGGGCAAAGTTAATGGCGGCAGTTGAAGATTTCTTTATCAATCATAAGTTGTTTGATATTAAGCTAACTTCCTCTTTCTTTAATAAAGATGCGTTAGCTTTTTATGAGAAGTTGGGATATTCCAATAGACATTCCACGATGTTTAAGAGAATTAAACCGAAAGCAACAACGTAATTAGATATGCCAGCCGCCAGTGCTCTGCATATATAATATTATGGACTGGAAAAATCATCTCAACTACGATCCAATCGAGCCCCTACTAAAATGTGGCTACGAACCGATTGTTTATTTTACCAAAAAAGATCTGCTAAATGAAAAAACACTAGCTAGTAAAATCCTCTGGCAGCTACCGGCAGCGCAAAAAATATTAAATAAGCAACAAGCAGATGGCTCATGGAAATATCTTAATCCTAAGCCAGCCATTCGAGATGCCAATTTATATAATTTATACGAAACTTTTCGCCAAGTTGGTTTTTTAGTAGAGCAATTTGGTTTTGATAAACGGCACCCCGCTATTCAGCGCGCTAAAAAATTTATATTGGCCCACCAATCACCGACCGGAGATATTCGTGGCATATATTGGAATCAGTATTCTCCAAATTACACGGCTGGTTTTTTGGAATTATTGATTAAGACTGGTTATATAAATGATCCTCAAGTGTTGAAGGGGTTGCAGTGGCTATTATCTATCCGGCAAACTGATGGTGGTTGGGCGATTCCAGCGCGCACCCGCAATATGCAAATTGGTAAATGGAAAAAATCTGCTCAACCAGTAGCCCCAGATATAACTCGCCCCTTTTCTTATATGGTTACCGGTGTAGTACTACGGGCTTTTGCTTATCATCCGGATTATCAAAACAGCTCCTCCGTTCATAATGCGGCGGAATTAGTTTTGTCTAAGTTATTTAAAAGAGATGTCTATCCGGATCGCGCTTCGACAAATTTTTGGACTGGATTTTCCTTCCCATTTTGTTACACCGATCTTATTTCTGTTTTAGACCCTATGGCTTATTTGGGCTTTTCCGCTGACCAGCCAAAAATAAAAGAGGGGTTAGATTGGTTTGTTAAACACCAAAATAAAAATGGCACCTGGAAACTGCATATCCTTAAAGGTGATAAAAAAGAAATGTCCTACTGGATTAATTTGAGTATTGGTCGGTTATTTAAAAAATATTATGGATCTTAACCCTTTTCTACGCAAACAACACTTAACTCGCCGCCGACTGAACCACCATGCTCAGAAAATTAAAAGTTTGAGCAAAGCTACAACTTTCCGCTCCTCACCTAAAATTTATGCGTTTTATAAACAGTATGGTAAAAACTACGCTAAGCTTTTTGACCATTTTTATACATACAAATTAAGATACCCAATAGAAGCTAAATACTTGCCGCTTTGCATTGTTTTCTTCTTGCATGATAAAGATTATCAAGCGGTTTTTGGAACTTCCACCAATGGTACTACGGTCAATTTAGATGGTTTTTCTCTTATTATAATGACTAAACGTAATCCCCATCTAAAAAGAACGTTTAACCATGAATTACATCATGTTATTTTTGATAAATACTATTCTTTGGATAAAACCGTTTTGTATAAAATCGAATATATTGTTCAACACTATAAAGATAATCTAGCGAAACATCAATGGTATGCCAAAAAAATGAATTTGCGTATGCACGAAGAAAGCCGTACCGAATTTTTTGCTTTTGCCGCTAACCACAATCTTATCTTAGGTGCTAAGGGTTTATCCCTTAATTATTGGCCGCAAAAAATAAAACGGGTGGAAAAAGCCTTGAATAAACAAACCAATCTCAGCCGAGCTGAACGTCGAAAAATCATGGCGATTTATCTAAAACAATACAAAGAATATTTAGACGATGTTTATCATTACCAATGTTTTGTTGATTGGTTATTTAAATTTAATGATAATAAACAAAATGATTTATCTATTATACTCAGTATTATTACCTTACAGAGTATGAAAGACGTTAAATCAATTGCGTTTCCAATTGTAAATACTATGCTAAAACGTTATGTAGAACGTAAACAAAATAAATTAATCGCTATTATATAGTTTTTTACAATTACCACTGGCGTTTGATTGCGTGGCATAAAGTAATGTCTTGTGCTACAGTGCGTGTTATGAAAAAGTATTTATTGGCTATCTTTTGTTTAATTGTCATTAGCCTTGGTATATACCTTGTATATATTAATAGTCAAAAAAATAATCAAAAGGATGTTGCTTATGATCCAATTATCAATTATGAATTGACGACCGATAAGGATAATTATAAAGAATACCGCTATTCAGTGACCGGTGATACGCTTGACAATGAATCCAAATTAGCTTTAGAAAAAATTCAACAAGATCCAGCGTCTTTAAGTTATGGAGCTAAAGAGATTGATTTAACAAATGAGTTAAAAGATCTTACTCCTCAAATTGATGGTGATTATTATAATAGTTTTATGGTATATCAGATTGGTGAAAACCAATACACTTTTGATGGAACTGAAGACCAGTGGGATCATTATGATTATGCAATTTATGAAAATGATAATAAATTATTTGAAAGACATTTCTGTTTTCCAAATAAAAGAACTGAATTTAACTTATCAATTTATAATATCAATAATCAATTAGCCTTTACTTTTGATGAATGTTTTTTGGTAGAGGGTAAAATAAATGAACAGGATTTTACTACAGATTTGTATTATGCCGGTGAATATATTAATGAAAAATATGGAATAAAAAATACAACTAAACCTTTTGCCTGGAATAATAAACTTGGTTTCTTTACTAAAAAAGATGACTTAGCCTATGTTTATTTTGATGGCCAACCTATTGGTGATAGCTTTACCGGTATTCATACTACCGCTTGCTGTGCCGATTTTGGATTATTACCAAAACTCTATGATAACGGTGTGTTAGTATTTGCGGCCGGGCGTAACAAAACAGATTTTTATATTGTTGAAATAAAATTGGATTAGTTAACGCCACAGTTTTATGAAAATTGCTTAGGCTTGACCCAATTGCTATAATTGAGAAAAGAGTTTAATTGGGTTATAAATTAATATGAAAAAAATTATTATTGGCCTGCTGCTGTTTGGTGGGGTAGTATTTTTTTGTGCAAA
>DOSP01000008.1:2702-2901 GCA_003512175.1 Candidatus Kerfeldbacteria bacterium | reverse complement strand
ACGCCACGGCCGGAGAAAATATGAAAGTTTTTTTTGTGCATCACTCTACTGGTGAAATTTACTGGAATGGAACTGCCGCAAAAGGTGGGATGGAACATTATTTAACCAAACATGGTTATACCGGCGAAGCCCCTTGGTGGGATGGAGAAACTGATCCGGAAGATTTTTATACTTTGCTGGGCGATGAAAATTCTTGGAC
>DOSP01000008.1:2070-2622 GCA_003512175.1 Candidatus Kerfeldbacteria bacterium | reverse complement strand
TACGTTTGGGGACGCCGATATTATTATTTTTAAATCTTGTTTTCCGTCCAGTGCTATTTCTTCTGATGAAATGCTAGATCAATATAAAGATTACTATAATCAACTTTACAGTATTTACGAAAGCCATCCTGATATTTTATTTGTGCCTATGTCTACTCCGCCGTTGCCAAAAGAAATAACTAACGCCGATGAAGCTACCCGCGCCATAGCTTTTGACCAATGGCTCACAACCGATTACCTAAACGATTTCAGTGGAGCTAATTTGGCACCATTTGAATTACATCATTTATTGGATAACAAAGTTGGTTACTTAAAAAAAGAATATGTGACTGATCTTAATGATGGTCACCCAAAGAACAAAGCTGGCGTCAAAGTAGGAAAAGCTATTTGGAAACACCTAAATGAGGCGTTAGGGATATAACTATATATGGTCGAGCGCGGAACTAGACCGTTAGATCGCCTAAAAAGTGGATTTACCTTGGGCGAATTAAGACCAACCAAGCATTTTGGTGGCTCTTCTAGAATATACGAATTAGGTCCTCATTTTGTTGA
>DOSP01000008.1:331-1988 GCA_003512175.1 Candidatus Kerfeldbacteria bacterium | reverse complement strand
TTTTGTTGTTAAAGAGCAATTATCAGACATGGCTAAACGTACTATTGGTCCCGCTGCAGATTTATCTAAATCAGAGGTGAATAGAAAAATAGATGCCGCGGAACAAAGTATATCTCCTGAAGAAAAAGACACTATTCAAGCAGAACTGGAAAAACGCTTAATCAAGCTGCGAAATAATTTAGCTGTTTGTCGAAACTATTTGAATGGTTATTTCTTAAACGGTAAATATGAAATTAGAAATAATAAAAATGGCGTACCGGCGATATTTATTATGCAACAGCGCCTTCCTAAGGATTGCGTTACTTTAAATCCAGATGGTTGGGATTTTGTCTTTGATGATGAAATTAGGTCTAGATTAAACGATGTGATTGGTCGAATTGAAAAAATGCATACCGAAACCGGACTAATGGTAGATTTATTAACTCTGGACAATGTGGCTTTTTCGCCTTCGCAAAAAACTTTTTATTTGTATGATGCTGACCCTTTAATATGTTCAGTGGGACAAGAAAATATGTTGAGTACGAATTATGAGGTAAGTGGAACAATAGACAATGAAGGTTTCACAACTCATCTTGATAACCAAACCAAGAATGGTTTAGAGGCAAACTTTGAGCATGTAGAGACACTCAGAATTTTAACCAGAGTTCCTGAAGAATAATTAACTAAACGGGTCTTGCCATAATTATATTTGTGGTACTGGCCACAGTGATTTTGTATAAATTACCTTGTCGAGATTTATGTAATAGAAGTGATATTGCGGCAACGCCAGAATTTCTTCGGCTTTAGGATTACCCACCAGTTCTTCAATCCATCTACTATCTATTTTTTGAAGACTATATATAACATACTGCTGCGCTTGTTCACATAATTGTTTTCTTTGTTGCGCTGATAAATTAATCATAGTCTGATCACTTAACACTACCCGAAGCGCGGAATTTTTCGCAATATAACGTTCAAATAATTCTTCATTCACCATTCCAAACGCATTATCAATTACTAACCAACTATCCGGCGCCAGTTCTTGATAGGCCTTTAAAACGACTTGTTGACTGATTACTCGAGTAGTAGCACCACCTTCTGTTAATAAATTTCCATTAACTATCAAAAATAGCTTGGAATCAAACAATTGTTTAGAGGAAAGAAAGTCTTGCTGCGAAATAAACAGGCAACTCTTTTTGGCTTTTTCTAAAGTAACTTGCCGCTGCACATCTTTGGCCAAATCTCCATACGGATCATACAACATGCCGGGCTCTCCATATTTTATCAGTTCCAGCACCAGCTGTATTATCGAAATAGATTTTCCTTGACCGGATTTTCCTAAAACTACCAATGGAGATTTTATGACGGCCGACGGCACTGTCAATTTATCTCCTAAATGGAAATCAAACATATAGTTATTGTTAAATTATTAAGCTCGGCTTTTTGTCACTGCGTGGTTATAAAGTGGAATTAATAACAACAATAGTATACCAGCCAGCAACCAAGTTAAGCTAATCGAATATTGCTTAGCCAACCAACCAAATGTAATCAAGCCAATCCCGGCGCCAATTTTACTTACCAACGAATTAAACGATAATAGGGTGGCCCGTTCTGCGCTTGGAATATGTTTATTAAGATAACTTTTGTGCAATGGGGCCATCAAGCCACGACCAATTTC
>DOSP01000008.1:0-256 GCA_003512175.1 Candidatus Kerfeldbacteria bacterium | reverse complement strand
ACACGACCAATTTCATAAATAAAAAAACCACCCAGCAAAGTTGCTACTACGGTCGTTGAAGCAATCACAATAATTGGCAGGGCTAAAAATAACGTAGCTAGCACAAATAACCAGCGATACGATTGTGTATATTTCGTAAGCCTTTTTGCCAGATAAGATCCTAACATCAAACTAATGGAAATGCCGGCCCAAACATAACCAAGAAACCAGATTTGCTGATTGGTCAGTTGAGCGATGTGTGGCGCCCAATACATAT
>DOSP01000099.1:579-4239 GCA_003512175.1 Candidatus Kerfeldbacteria bacterium | reverse complement strand
CGGTTCCACAGCGGATCGACGGGGCACCAATCACTTGATACACTATCCACTATGACCGATACAGTGCTGACCGTGCAACAACTGACCAAAGAGTACGGCAGCTTCCGGGCAGTGAATGATATTTCGTTTTCTGTGCCTCGTGGCCAAGCCATTGGTTTGCTGGGGCCAAATGGCGCCGGCAAGTCAACCACCATTCAAATGTTGCTTGGTATTACTGCTCCTACCGCGGGAGCGATTACTTTTTTTGGGAAGAATTTTTACAACCATCGTCAAGCCTGTTTACAGCGCATTAATTTTGCTTCCAGTTTTAATACCTTACAAGGTCGCATTACGGTTTGGGAAAATCTTCAAGTCTTTGCCGATCTGTACGAAGTGGCAGAGCCAAAGACAAAAATTAAGCAACTGGCTGAGCACTTTCGCATTACCAATTTATTTCAGACTCGATTCTGGGATTTATCTGCCGGTCAAAAAACCCGAGTGAACATCGTCAAAGCGTTACTCAATGACCCAGAGCTGATTTTAATGGATGAACCCACGGCATCGTTAGATCCCGACATCGCCGATGTCCTACTCACACTGATTGAGCAGTTGAAGCATGAACGGCAATTATCATTGCTGTATACCAGTCATGATATGGCTGAAGTCGAGCGGATTTGTGATGAGGTGCTCTTTTTAGATCACGGGAAAATTGTTGCCCAAGATACACCATTCAATCTCACCAAAAAAATCAAGCAAAATGAATTAGTCATCACTTACGACGGTGATAGAGCAAAACTGATGGCCGTGATCGAGCGTTTCCAGTTGTCCTTCACGGAACCGCGACCACAAGTCATATCAGTCACCGTGCCCGATGAACTCGTGCCGAAGGTTATTTTCAATATTAGCCAAGCCGGCATCTGGATTACTGATTTAGCGGTACACAAACCAACTCTAGAAGATGTTTTTTTACAATTCGCTCGACAACAACGCGTATGATTTCCGTCCGGCGCATGACCGCCTTAATCCAACAGGAGTGGCACATTTCCAAGCGGTCGTTGGAAGTGATCATGGATTTGCCGTTTTTTTCGGCCGTTGACGTGGTGTTATTTGGCTTTGTATCACTCTATTTACTGGGTTCAAGTAACGCACTGTATGGTCAGTATTTGTTGTTAGGGGCAATCTTGTGGGAAATTATTCGCGTCACACAATATTCCATGAGTGTCAGTAGTATGTGGAATGTCTGGTCGCGCAATCTGAGTAATATGTTTATTGCGCCGATTTCATTAAGTGAATTTGTGATTGCCGCTATCGCGTCGGCTTTGCTCAAAAGCTTCGTGATTATTCTTGGTTTAGCTGCGTTGGCCTATGGTTTGTTTGATTTTAACTTGTTTGCCATGGGGATAGGAGCCTTACTGTGGTACAGTTTCAACTTGGCGTTATTTGGGTGCAGCATTGGTTTGCTGCTGTTGGGGCTTATCTTTCGGTATGGTACCCGGATTCAAGCTCTCGCTTGGGCATTGATTTTTATATTTCAACCGCTAGCCGCCACCTATTTTCCAGTGTCAGTGCTACCGCCAGCTTTACAATGGGTAGCGTATGCCTTACCGCCAACCTATTTTTTTGAAGCCGCTCGAGCCAGCCTCACCACCGGTACAATTGATTGGTCTACCCAATGGTGGGGAATAGCGTTGAATATGCTCTATATCGCCGTTGGATTTGCTTTGTTTCACTTTTTTTATAACCGTGCCAGAGTCACCGGCCAAATGGCCAGGTTAGAGAATTGACAGAGTAAGCATATTCTTTCATACTAGACTTATGATAAAACAATATATCCAAAAGACAGTTTTTATTTCAGCTCTACTTCTAGCGTCTGCCAACATTGCTGCTGCGTCTGAGGCTTGGCCGGCAACGGATAAAACGGGAACAGAGATTGCGTTTTACTCTGATGCCAGTGGCATTGTGTACCAGGAACGGCTCGGTACATTTTTTATTGTCACCAATGCCGGCTGCGTGAAACAAATTAATCTGGCAGGTACTGAATTAAGCAGTTACTGTACAAGTGAATGGAAAGATTTTGAAGGTATCACCGTAGCGGATTATGATAGCAATTATCTGTATCTTGGTTTAGAATCTTCCAGTTCAACGCAGGCTGTTTACGAATTTGATCTTTCCACGAACAGTCTCACTGGAAAATCCTGGACCTTAAGTGGCATGTCGGTGGCGACAGGCGCTGGTCTGGAAGGCCTGGAATATGTCAATGGTTACTTCTATGCTGCTTCTCAAAATAACGGTAAAATCTATAAGTATTCCGTAGATTTATCTTCCAGTGGGTCTGCCTCTTTACTTGGTTCATTTTATCCTTACTCAGATTATACCAAAGATTTAGCGGCCTTAAGTTATTCAAAAGATACAGATACGCTGTACTCACTCTATGATGGCGGTAATAGATTAGTGACCACCAAAGGAGACGGAACGTATATTAACCGTTATCAATTACCAAGTACCACTAGCAATGAAGAGGGTTTTGTGGTTGTGCCAAATTGTTCCAAGAGTACCACCAACGTGGTGCTTACTGAAGATTCTGGTCGCATCATGCTATTCAGTGGTTTTTCAATTCAATCAGTGCAATGTCCAGTGGTTGATGCAGACAACGATGGATACGCTGCAACAGTAGATTGCAATGATAACGATGCTACTATTTCGAGTAATAAAACCTACTATCGTGATGCGGACGGGGATGGCTTAGGGAATGCTACAGTGACGAGCAGTGTGTGTTCGTTAACAGCACCGAGTGGTTACGTGACAAACGGTTCCGATAGCAATGATGCCGATTATGATAACGACGGCGTTTCTACGAGCAGTGATTGTAATGATTCCGACAACAGCATTTCAGCTAATCAAACGTATTATCGTGATGCGGATGGCGATGGTTTCGGTACGAGTAGTACAACATCAGTAGCGTGTTCCTACACTGTACCAAGTGGTTATGTCACCAACGCCAGTGATAGTAACGATAGTGATTACGATAATGATGGTGTCAGTACCAGTTCAGACTGTAACGATGCAGATAACACTGTGTCTAGTTATCTCACCGTCTACCAAGATTTTGATGGTGATGGTTTAGGCAACCCAAACGTATCACAACAAGTCTGCGCCACATCTGCGCCAACCGGTTACGTGACGAATAACACCGATACAGACGATTCAGGGGTTGTATCGGAACCGACACCTGAACCTACTCCAGAACCCACCCCGGAACCAGAGCCCGTTCCAGAACCTGAACCAACCTATTCCCCGATAGAGTATCTCAATAATGGTGTAGATGATGATGGTGATGGAAAAATCGATGAATGGAATACCCTAGAAAGTAATGGGGTGCATCCGGATGCCGATAGCATTAGCGTGACCAGTTTTGCGGGCGCGACCAATGGTGCCATTAAAGTGCGATATGATGATGGCTCCGGTTATCGCTACACCGTTTTTGCCACCACCACGTCAAAATTGACCAGAGTATCATGGTACGAAGCAGCTGAGAGCATCTTAGTTAAACTCAATCGCAAATATGCCGTGGTTGATGCATTCGCCGGGTCCGTCCTTCAGCGCTACACCGCAGCCAAGAAATAGTCGTTCGGCCTCTTGACAAAGTCCCTCTGGTCCGCTATCCTTACCCAGGTTTATTAA
>DOSP01000099.1:0-474 GCA_003512175.1 Candidatus Kerfeldbacteria bacterium | reverse complement strand
AGTCATCGGTACTCTGGTCGTTACGTTATGTTTCCGGAGCATCGGTACATAACGTAATTTTATGGCGACATTCGCTGACCTTGGCATTCCTTCAGCTGCTCTTCAGCTGCTTGAACAACGCCACATCACTATCCCTACCCCCATCCAACATCAGGCCATCCCTCCGGTGATGCAAGGCCATGATGTGATTGGTTTAGCCCAAACCGGCACAGGCAAAACTTTGGCGTTTGTCTTGCCCACGGTTATCAAATTAGTTGGTCGTACCGGACAATGTGTCATCTTGGTACCTACACGAGAACTGGCCCAACAAGTCATCGAAGTCTGGCAGTGGTTTGAACGCTCGGCCAAACTGCCCTCGGCTTTGGTGATTGGTGGAGCCGCCATGGGACCACAAATCTCCGCTTTGAAGCGGCAACCCCGCTGTATTGTCGCAACACCGGGTCGGTTAATCGATTTATTGAAACAGCGCGTGAC
>DOSP01000064.1:7546-7680 GCA_003512175.1 Candidatus Kerfeldbacteria bacterium | reverse complement strand
AATGATATTGTCTTAGAAGAATATTTTTTCCCTGGATGAGCTTCCAGACTGACTTCGTAGGGCGACAGATACGTATCCACTCGGCGGTATTGCAGCTTCCGTTGATCATCAAAGCCCCAGCCGCTTTGCTTCGG
>DOSP01000064.1:268-7483 GCA_003512175.1 Candidatus Kerfeldbacteria bacterium | reverse complement strand
AAGCCCCAGCCGCTTTGCTTCGGCGGCCGGAAGTGCGGGTGATTGAGCACCATAACAAAGGGCGCTCTCGGCTTCAATACCTCAGCTGTGTGTTGGATAACACGACCATAATCCGCGATATTTTGTAGAGCTAAAATACAGACAGCACCATCATAGGTTTGTTTTAGAATCGTATTCGGAAAATGAATGGCATCACCCACTTGAAATGTAGCACCTTGCAGATGCTTACGCTTGGCTTGTTGAATCAACTGTGGTGCCAGATCAAAACCGGTAACCCGGACACGATATTTTTCCGTCAACAGTTGAGCCAACGACCCCTCACCGCAGGCGATATCGAGGTAATGATGGTGTGATTGTGGATTGAGCAAGCGCAGTGTCCGGGGAAAAATCAGCCGGCTCTGAAATGTGTCTTCGCTGCGCAGATGTTTGCCGTACCACTTCGCTACTTTATTCCAATCCGTGCGCATACCTATGTGTCAGAGGTGGTACGAAAGCTCCAGGTTTTCTCGTAGGCTTCACCATCGCGCGTGGCAGTCACCGTGGCGGTATAGGTAGTGCCATAGTCAAATGGATCTTCAGCCATAAACAGCACAGCGTTCCCTTGGTAGGAGGCGTTCGGATCGTCCTCTTCATACGGCGTGCGCAGATACCCTGGATGGTTGTTCCCATTTTCATCAACCAAAGTGACGTTCGCATCAGTGATGGTGTTCCCCACAGGAAAAATTAATGAAACAGCATATCCGGTAGGATACGTTCCACCGAGCGCCTCTAATGGATCTGGTTCCTCATTGCCATGAAATAAAATCGGCACGTTTAATTGGTTGACACCCGGGTAGGGAATAGGTTCATGATTATCGTAATCCCAGTAGGTGACATTTTTATCATATCCGCTACTATCGAACTCGGTTCCGGCAATCGAATTCAAGCAGGCAAAATATTTATTATAATACTCATTATAGTAAAGTGCGTCAGACATAGCCCAACCCGTCGAAGTAAATTCTGGATACAGTAAAGAAAAACGATGGTAGGGCGCTTCTAGCCACAAATCAAGCGCACTGATCATTGAATTATCAAATTGATAGGTAATGACGCTTTGCACACCAGCGGCCGCTCCCTCCTCGGTATAACCAGGTTTGGAGGCGTCTTCATCATGCGTCATCTCATCATTCAGCCGCATATATTCGGCATGCAATGCACAGCCATAATCTAAACTTGTATTCCGTTTGACCGGTAACATGCCAGCCGATAATCGAGCAGCTCCCAAATAATCTAATACATCACTACCGGTTGGCTCACTAATCACCGTTGTAGTACTGCGCAGTTGCGCAATAGGTTGAGAGCGATCTGGCTTGATCGAGAAGCGTTTACGCAGATAGGTCACCGGTTCATCGGTGGTATCGTTCATGCGAATAAAGCGAACTTGGACCGCCTTAGCATTTTTCAGATACTCAATCCGAGCTGCACCAATCCGATACGGTTCTTGCACGGCCCGCACCGTCCGAGTAGCGAGTAACGTTAAATCATCGTCATACAGTTTTAGCCGTAACTTCCGTTTGGTTTTCAACAACACCACAACATATGGTTCATCATTGCGACTAATCCGAATAGCTTGAATATCTGTTACCCGATCATCATAGCTAATGGTTTCAGTGACACCGGCTGTTCCATAATAGGACAGTACCGCCGGATTGGTTGACACACTCACCCACAAGGCTAAAGCAAATAACATAGTTTACAGTATATCAGTAAGATGGACAGTCACGCCACGGCGTACGACCATCTGATCTTTTTCTAAGGTATGGACAACACTGGTTAACCAAGGCAGGCGCTTGGCTTGCCAATCAGGTTGAATGGCTCGACCGATCGTTGGTAATGTGGCCGGGGAAATGGTGTGCAGGTAACGCAAGATGCGACCACGCCAAATGCGACGCGGTTGACCAAAGTACAATGGTTCGTGTCGTTTTGGTTTGACCCGCAAGCGTTCTGGATTTGCCCGCAGAATGGCTGGGTACGATTTACAAATCGTTTGCATTGGGCAGGTGTGGCATTTTGGCTGCTTGGCTGTACAGACCAGCGCGCCAAAATCCATTAAACCTTGGTTGAGATCATATGATCGTTTACTCCTGGCTATGATCTGGCGACTTAACTCCCAAAAAACATCTTCCTCATCACGTTGGCGTGCAAGCTGTTTGTATCCTAAAAATATTCTCCCTAAGACGCGTTTAATGTTGGTATCCACCAGTGGAACTGGTTGGCGGTAGGCAAATACTGCAATCGCATGAGCAGTATATTCACCAATGCCTTTGAACTTCATTAAGTCGTTGACATCTTTGGAAAAACGTCCGTGATGCTCATTCACTACGTGCTGCGCGATCTGATGTAATGCTAAGGCGCGGCGGTTATACCCTAAGCCAGACCAGGCTCGTAGGGCATCGGCCGGGGAGGCTTGACCTAACGACTGCACAGTTGGAAAACGTTTCAACCAACAGGTGTACCGCTCGATCACCCGATCCACTTGGGTTTGTTGTAGCATCATTTCTGAAAGCAAAATTTTATACGGATCATGGGTATGTCGCCAGGGCAGAGTACGACCGTGTACTCGATACCAGCGTAACAGTTTTTGACGAAACAGAGCGCTCATGATTGGATGATACCATGAACCTCGTTCACTATGCCAAGGAGCACTTAGGCTTTACGCAAATCGGTGTCCTGCCGGTCAGTCCAGCTACAACGTTCCCGTACTTTACGGACTGGGTAGATCATCGTTATGCCGCCGATATGGACTGGATGCATACCGATGGTCGTAAAGAGAAACGAGCCAGCGTTGATCAAGTGCTGTCTGACGCCAAATCGGTTATTACTTTGGCCTATACGTATCGTACCGAAGATTTACCTCCTGAAATTCTGAATGATCCAGCCCGTGGCATTTTTGCGCGCTATACCTGGGGACGTGATTATCATCAGGTGATAAAGAGAAAGTTATTAGATTTGATTCATCATCTGGAAACAGAATTAGGGACCACAATTCAAGCCCGCGCCTACGTGGATACTGGCCCCATTTTGGAACGAGAATTGGCCGAACGGGCGGGGATTGGTTTTACTGGCAATAATTCCATGTTAATTAGCCCGCTGTTTGGGTCGTATCTATTTTTAAGTGAGATCATTATTGATCAGGAATTACCAGTAGTGAGTGTGAAAGCCAGAGGCGGCTGCCGTACCTGCCGGAAGTGCGTGAAGCGCTGCCCAACTAACGCCATTGTAGAGAATAAGGTCATTGATGCCCGTCGCTGCATTTCTTATTTGACTATTGAAAGTAAGGGTGTGATTCCAGAAGCCTTGCGACCATTGATGAAAAATAGAGTGTATGGCTGTGATATTTGTCAGGAAGTGTGTCCTTGGAACGGTACCCCGCAAGCCCGCAGCACTAAAAATGATTGGCTTGATGCCGCCCTTGAGCGGCAAGCACCCTACTTGACTGATCTGGCTAAACTCACCGAAGCCGATTTTAGAGAACGGTATCGTGGTACACCTATCGTACGGGCCAAGCGGAGAGGGCTGTTACGTAACGTGGCGGTGTCGTTAGGTAACTGGGGGAGTCCGGATGCTGTTGCGGCGCTCGAACAATTAGCGCGCGATCCAGATGAACTCATCAGTGCACATGCCTTGTGGGGGTTGCATCAGATTATCAGCAATTAACTTAAGGAGAATTCTTCAAAGTGGATGTGAGATTTTGGTACGTCGAAACCACGTAGCATTTTACGCACCGCCGTCATCATTGGTTTTGGACCGCAAATAAAATAGTGTTGATGCGTGATATCGTGAATTTCTTCTTGCAGACAGTTTTGATCAACGCGTCCAAACCGGACCTGGCCTTTTTCTTGTGAAGTGATATACACCACCTTCAAATTGGGATGCATCTTGGCAAGATCATCAAATTCATTTTTAAAGGCAAAATCGTTCATGGTTTTCGCATTGTACAGCAGTGTGATTGGTCGATCGGCTGACTCATGACATAATTCCCGAATCATCGAGCGTATGGGGGTAATGCCAATGCCACCGGCTACGAATACATAGCCATAATTATCCTGCGGTAAAAAATGGTAGCTGAATTTACCGTAGGGTCCTTCCACTTTCACCGGTACACCGCTGGAAAGTTTTCCTAGGGTAGCGGTCCAGTCTCCGGATTCTTTCATGCTGACCGTGAGGTCAGGGTCGCTTGGTGCACTAGAAATAGTAAAGGGATGCCATTCTTTACTAATGCCATTTGCCTGAAATTGAACCATCATAAATTGGCCCGGCCAATAGCGGAATGGCTTGCCAGCCAACGTGGCATGGTGCACATTTTGCGCAATAATTTGGTGTTGTTTGACTTGAAAATATTTTGTGGTCAGTGGAATGATGATCCGGCGATAGGCAATAGCCAATATCATGAGTCCAGCCAAAATAATCCAATAGTAGCGTAGCCAGCCTGTTGCCAAGTCAGAT
Organism: Candidatus Kerfeldbacteria bacterium; assembly: GCA_003512175.1. Taxonomy (GTDB): domain Bacteria; phylum Patescibacteriota; class Patescibacteriia; order UBA9570; family UBA9570; genus UBA9570. The sequence continues at coordinate 2,998 of DOSP01000064.1, read as the reverse complement.
CCCACCATGAAGCTATGCAAAAAACCGGTCAACAGTGCTAGATAGATGCATTGATGGATGCGCTTCCACCAATGGTAGGGCAGCTTCAACCGCCGCCTGAGTAAAGTAATCAGTACAATGGTATCAATAATCAGAGCCGTGACTGGTCCGAGTACATACCAGGGTTGTGTAAAAATGAATGACAAGCTATCACGAAAATAATACAACATTACACTTCCATGCATAACGATCAAACTAAAGGCCGTGATACCAATCCATTTATGCACACGCATCAGCTTATCTAAACCAAAGATACGTTCAATGAACGGCAGGCGGGCGGCTAAGATCGGCTGAAAGAACAGCAGACTAGCTCCAATGAGTGCGACAATCTGGGCAAAGCGATACATTCAGGTTATACTTAGGATATCAGGTATTATAATTAACTTTAGCGCCTATGTCTAAAGTCTACGTCTGTACTGGTTCCTGTGGTGGTCAAGCCATGGAACCCGGAGTGTGTCAAACCGATGGTTGCGAACGCAATGGTCAGCCGCTTGAACCTATGATGCAGTGCGACCAATGTGGTGCCCTGTATCACGAGGGTGACGAACATACCTGCGCTTAAAGCTGATCTTGGGCTAGACGAACCGCTCCCCACACGGGAGGATGACTTGGTTTAATAACGCTGCAGCGCGGTGCGAAGTATTTTACTTTTGTGGAAAACTGTTTTAGAAAGGGGACAGAGCTGATATCAAACACACCACCCGCCACAACCAAATCAAACGGTAATTGTTTCATGTGCAAGCGTTGGACAACGGCGGCAACATGTAGTACGAGTTCTGTTTGAGTTTCAGCCATAATTTCTTTAGCGCGCCAATCTGTTTTGGCCAGGGCGTCAACCAATTTTGCCAGTTTGGCAATTTTAGATTTATCGAGGCGTTGGCCATGATAGACAATGGGTTCGAGTGAACGTACTGATCTCACTTTGAAGTGTTGCAGCACGGCAGTTGCCAATTGAGTTGGTTTAGTTCGACCGTCAGCGCTGCGCACCGCTGCCCGCAATACTTTGATGCCCATATCATAGCCACTGCCTTCATCGGATAACAAATACTCTAAGCCACCAGCGTAGGCAATATCGCCATGATGATTGATACCAAAACAGTGTGAACCAGTACCGGCAATGAGGGCAATGCCGTAGGGATCAGCACTGCCGCTACGCCGCACGATGTGAATATCATTGACCACCGTTAATCGGGTTTGTGGCCGTAACCATTTAGCCAGGGCTTTTTTGACGAGCTGCTCAGCTCTGATTTGATCGTGCGGTGAATCTACCCCAGCCATACCCACGACGACCGATCGAAATGAACTTGCCACTGTATTTGTCTTCAACACCGCTTCTCTAAGATGTTTGATTAGGTCATCGGGTTTGGTGGTATGAATGTTACCTGGGCCACTATACCCGATGTGCTGACCAGTCGATGCAGCTGTTTTCGTTGCACCGGCGTCAATGCCTAACACAAATGGTGTGCCTCGGACTAATTGGGGTTGTGGTTGAGTGCGTACAGTGGTGTGTGCAGGCATATTAATTCCAGGTGACTTCCGTGGTATTTGTTTTATGGTTGATTGAGCGAGCCAAGGTAAATAACCAATCAGACAGGCGGTTCATATATTGTACAACCAATGGATCAATCGTTTCATCTGGCATAAGGGCAATAATCAGACGTTCAGCGCGGCGGCATACCGTCCTAGCAAAATGCGCCGTACAGGCGGCAGCCTGACCGCCCGGCAAAATAAATTTACGCAGTTCGGGTAGTTCAGCCGTCATCACGTCGATAGACTGCTCCAGTTCCAGCACTTCACTTACGGCCAGTGTGCTATTCGGTTGATTGGGCGTGGCTAAATGCGAGCCAATCGTGAACAGTGCGCGTTGAATATCCATTAATTCATCAGCCACATCGGGCCATTGGTTAGCAATCGTACCAATCAAGCTGTTCAGTTCATCCACCGTACCGTACGCCTCTAACCGCGGATGCGTTTTTGGTACGCGCTGCCCACCGAACAATCCTGAGGTACCTTTATCCCCAGTTCTAGTGTAGATTTTCATGACCATAGTATAGCACACGCTTGACAAAAAAACTGACTGGTTTATACTGGTGCTAATTATGATCACAACCGTCACTTTAACCTTGAAGAAGAAGCAGCTCTAACATCACGTTCGAGGTAGTGTGCTGCCCCGAACGGGCAGTTTTTTTATTATTCACCACTCCTATGCGTATAATTATCACATCGCATCTCAATAAGAAGGCTACTTCACCACCGTGAAGAGCTGACATTTTGGTTAGGTGTATTATGAAAAGCTTTTCTCGGTGACTGGAAAAGCTTTTTTAGTGCACCACACCTCACTCGGGAGTAACATCATGCCGTGTACCATCACGTTCTGTACCCCTCAGCTTGACAACGTCCGTCTGCCTGGCGACCGCCCGCTCCGCATCCTCTTCCTCACCTCCATTCGCGACACGGGTGAATGTGATCGCAACGGACTGGTCGTGGAAACGGGCAGTGGGCCGGGCTACATGGAAGGAGTGGTCGAACGGACTGTGCAGCTCCGGGACCACTATCGGGTGGTCGGCGTCGTCGTCGACGATCTGCCGCACAATCTGAGGGACTATCCGGTATCCCCGGAAGCCGACCGGCCCTGGCTGTGGCCGCTGTCGCTCGACATTCCGGTCTGGCACATTCCGTCCGATTTCCGCC
>DOSP01000064.1:0-200 GCA_003512175.1 Candidatus Kerfeldbacteria bacterium | reverse complement strand
TACCGTCCGATTTCCGCCTGCTCGCCAAATCGGCTATCGCGGAGCGGGAACAGCGCAAGCTGGCCTTCGAACAGGCGGTCTACGACCTGTTCACGGAGCTGGGAGCGGACGTCATCGTGTCGGATCACTACATGGCTCGGATCGAACACCTGATTGGCGTGCACGGGCTGGCCGGTCGGGTGCTCAACATCCATCCGGCA
>DOSP01000089.1 GCA_003512175.1 Candidatus Kerfeldbacteria bacterium | reverse complement strand
GGGTAATTCATGAATTACCCCTACAATTTCCGGCAGGGTAAACCCATGATAATATCGTTTGGTCAGTATTTCACCCTGGTCGTTTTTCCATGGAATCAAATAATCTCCTTGATCATATTCGTCACCGGCTCGGTATTGTTGATACTGCGGCTGCTCAGCCAAATTCCAATTCAACATAAACAGGGTGCCATTTGGTTTGAGGACGCGAGCCATTTCTTGCATGGCCAGCTTACGATACGGTATCGATGGAATATGTTGCAGCGTCGCCACACAGGCCACGACATCAAACTGTTCATTGGAAAACGGTAATTGCAGCACCGAACCATGCACAAAGGTGTAGCTCGGGAAACGTTTTTGCGCGATCGTGAGCAGTTGACGAGACAAGTCTAAACCGGTATAGTGAGTTACCTGAATTGCCCCACCCAGACGTCCATTGCCGCATCCTACATCCAACAGTCTCTTCTCTTGTGTAATAAAGGGAACTAAAAAAGAAAATTCTGGCCAAGGGTCGTGTCGGGTATCTGAAAAATGACTGGCAATACGATCGTAGCCTTGTTTCACATCTTGAATAATCTGATCAGCCAATGACGGAAGCATTACGTGATATCATTACAAAATCTCTTGAACGCAGTGTAACAGATGCCCGGTCTTTGCGTACAGTGAAGGCCGAAGTCGCCAAGCATTATGGCATATCGATGCCGACCAATGCACAAATTTTGTCCGAGTATAAAAAAATGCAGCTGGTTGATACCGTTTTGCAACGGGTATTACAGGTGCGCAGCATCCGCACATTATCTGGTATCGCACCAATCACCGTCTTAACCAAACCGTATCAGTGTCCCGGTCGCTGCATCTATTGTCCCACCGAAGCCAACATGCCGAAAAGTTATATCGATACCGAGCCCGGTGCCATGCGGGCATTGCGGTTACGGTTTGATCCCTATCTGCAAGTGACCAAGCGGATTGAAGCGTTGGAAAATAATGGGCACGTACCAGAAAAGTGTGAGCTGATTGTATTAGGTGGTACCTGGACAGCATACCCAAATGACTACCAAGAGTGGTTCATGAAACGGTGTTACGATGGGTTTAACCAAGACGAAGCTGGCGCCGCTACCCTTGATGAAGCCAAAACGAAAAATGAAACAGCCCAGTATCGCGTGATTGGTTGCACCTTAGAAACCAGACCAGACCATATTGATGAAGCCGAAGTAAAACGCCTACGCTGGTTTGGCGCTACCCGTGTACAGATTGGTGTACAAAGTTTGAACAAACATGTGTTGGCGTTAAATTTACGTGATCAAACCAATGAGCGGGTGCAAGAAGCGACAAAATTGCTTAAAGAAGCCGGTTTGAAAATTACCTTCCACATGATGCAGAACTTACCTGGTTCCGCACCAATTTCGGATCTCAACGACATCAAAACAATTTTCAGTCATCCAGGCTACCAGCCCGATCACATTAAAATTTATCCGTGTGTAGTGGTGCGCTCGGCGCCATTGTATCGTCACTGGAAAGCGGGACGGTATAAATCGTATTCCGAGGAGGAACTCACGAACTTACTGGCGGATATCAAAGCGGTTGTCCCACCGTACGTGCGCATTGAACGATTGGTGCGGGATATCCCAGAAAATTCCATCATCGCGGGAAATACCGTTACTAACTTACGGCAGATCATGCAACACAAAGGGGTGCAGTGTGTCTGCATCCGCTGTCGCGAACCCCGCGCTGATTTAACTGGCGTGGATGCAGCCGAGTTAGTGACTCGAAGTTATGAATCTGCAGCGGGTACAGAGTATTTTCTGTCCTATGAAGATCCAGCCCACAAAAAATTATTTGGTTTTGTACGCTTACGTTTGCAACAGCGTGATCAGCACTGGTATGCAGAATTACAAGATTGTGCCATTATTCGAGAGTTGCATGTCTATGGGCAGTTAGTGCCGGTAGCGGAAGAGGGAACAGCCGTACAACATCGTGGCTTTGGCCGGAGATTGATGGAACAGGCTGAACAGATTGCCCGTGAGGCTGGATTTCGTAAGATAGCCGTGATTGCCGGAGTAGGCGTAAGGAAGTACTATCAGAAACAAGGGTACCAACTCATTGAAGAATATATGGTAAAATCACTCGTATGAAGCGTAGCGATAATCTACTTGCCAATCATCTCTGGCAAATCTATCAAGATATTGGTGAAGTGAAAGGGTCAGACGCGCAAAAACTGTTCCGGGAAGCCCTGGATGGTCTGTATCATCAAGAGGCCGTCTCAGGGATGATGGAGACAGTTGATGGCAGCCTAGCGGATGCACAGCAGGACAAGGAGTTATCCCAAATGCTCGATGATTTTGTAGAAACTGGTATTGATGCTGAGGCTATTTTGGCCAATCTTTCTCCACTGTGTCGGCGTGATGGTTTCAAATCCGTCAGTCAAATTTTGCGGGTCTATCTTGATCAACAAAAACAATTACTTCAAGAAGTGCCATCAACCGCTGAGCGAGAACAATTTGATCGTCGATTTCGATCGTTGATGGACCGAACAAATCGTTATTTTGGGGCTGAGTTACGTGTTAAAGCCGAGCAAACAATGCGGCGCGGTATGACCTTTGATCATGGCGAAGCGTAATATGTCGTTGCATCATTACTACGAAAGCTTGAATGATCAACAACGGGCATTTTTTCGGTGGTGTGCCAGCCAGTTGTTTAAAGATGATCTCCAAGAAATGGAGGCACAGGATCTCTACGGGGATGATTTTGAAAAACTGTCGGATATTTTACAAAGAAATGTTGTTCTAGAACTAGAAAAATTAAGCTCGGTTGGACCATGCGATGCAAATTTGCTTGATGGTATCTTTGAGTGCATTGAAGAACGAGGTCATATTGAGAACGTAGCGGATTTGATTGGCGAGCTCAGCATCGCAATGCCTGATGCAACAGAGTTGTCTGCTCGATTACGGGTAGCGTTTCCAGATGACTTTGAGGAGATTGCCCTTGAAGCGCAGCGTCGTCACGCAGCAGCCGATCGCCCCGAGCCACGCCTCACCCAGAGACGTAAATTACGCTAACTTTACTATGTCATACCTTAACGAACCATTGCATCAAGTGTATCCTACTCTGACTGCCGACCAACAAAAAGCAGTACGTCAACTGTTCATGCATCGTTTTAGATCTGATGTGGGTAAGCTGTTGAGGCGTTTATCAGAGGAACAAGGGCTAGCTGCGGTGCAGGCTTCGGTCGCTCTACAACAACAATTCATTGATCGTGCAATCGATCCCACCCCACTGTTACAGGAGTTATTCACGTTGGCTGTACGAGATCAGTGTAATTCAGTAATGAGTTTGTGTGCTCAAACTCTAAGTACCGATCTATCGATTGCCGATGAAGCGGCCCATGAAGGAAAAAAGGCCATTAGACAGGTAGCCTTAGAAAGGTCCGGAAGTATGCAAGCAGTTATTCAGGCTGCTTTTCCTGAAATTGATTCTCAAGAATTGCTAAATGCAATTCGAAAAGATCGTGGAATTATTGACGAGCCGCGTGAAAGACGCAGGCCGCGTTAGTCTTTGGTGGTACCCGCCACCATCGAGTAGCCAAGTTTTTAAGTGCTGTGCTAGACTACGGGCATGTTAGAACATCTGCGCACCCAAGACCCGGAACTGGCGGGATACATTACCAGTGAATTGGATCGGCAGCGGCATAATATTGAGCTGATTCCATCGGAGAATTTTGTGTCTCCAGCTGTGTTAGAAGCCCTCGGCAGTGTCTGCACCAATAAATATTCCGAAGGCTATCCCGGCAAACGCTATTACGGCGGAAATCAGTGGATTGATAAGGTTGAACAGGCGGCCATTGATCGTGCGAAAAAAATCTTTGGAGCCGAACACGTCAATGTGCAGCCGCTATCTGGTGCTCCAGCAAACTTAGCTGTCTATACAGCACTCTTGCAACCTGGCGACACGGTGTTAGGGATGGATCTCACGCACGGTGGCCATTTAACCCATGGGCACCCAGTCACGTTCATGGCTAAGGTCTACAACTTTGTTCGGTACAAAACAAATGTCGAAACTGGTTTGATTGATTTTGACAACCTGCGTCAGATGGCGTTGGAACATAAACCAAAATTAATCTTGGCTGGGTTTTCGGCGTATTCACGAGATTTGGATTATCAGTCATTTCAAAACATTGCGGATGAAGTGGGAGCGATGACAATGGCGGATATAGCACATATTGCTGGTTTGATTGCCGCCGGCGAGCTGAATAATCCCGTCCCATTATTTGATGTTGTCACCACCACTACTCATAAAACTTTGCGTGGTCCACGTGGCGGCATGATTATGTGTAAGGCCAAGCATGCCAAAGCGATCGATAAAGCAGTGTTTCCCGGCTTACAGGGTGGTCCACACGAACACCAAATTGCTGCATTAGCCGTGGCCTTGGGTGAAGCCATGACACCAGAATTTAAAATGTACGCCAAGCAAATTCGCTTGAATGCCAAAGTGCTGTGTACGGAACTAGCGGCTGGCGGCTTAAAGGTTATGCATGGCGGCACAACGGATAATCATCTGATTGTCGCTGATGTGACCCCATTAGGCATTACGGGGAAAATTGCCCAAACCGTGCTGGATGAAGTGAACATTACTTTGAATATGAATACAATTCCGGATGATCCCCGTGGACCAATGGATCCATCTGGTATTCGTCTGGGTTCTCCGCCTATGACCACTCGCGGCATGAAAGAACCCGAGATGAAACAGATTGCGGCCTTGATTTTGAAAACGTTGAAGAATCATGATAACGCCATGGTGAAGGCAGAAGTCAAACAGGCAGCAATAGTGTTGACTGACCAGTTTCCGTTATATACGGAGTTCAACTAGCATGGCTCTGCAAATTGGCATCGTGGGTCTACCGAACGTAGGAAAGTCTACCTTGTTTAAGGCGCTGACGAAATTACAGGTGGAAGCCAGTAACTATCCGTTTTGTACCATTGACCCCAATGTTGGTGTCGTGCCGGTGCCAGATGAGCGTTTGCAGAAACTGGCTGACTTATCGCATTCCAAAAAAATTGTGCCAGCGGTAATTGAATTTGTCGATATTGCTGGCTTAGTGGCTGGTGCCCACAAGGGAGAGGGCTTGGGGAATAAATTTTTGACGAATATTCGTGATGTAGACGCGATTGTACAAGTGGTGCGTGAATTTACCGATGATAATGTAGTCCATGTGCACGGCCAAGTGAATCCAAAAAATGATATTGAAGTCATTAACCTTGAGTTGATTATGGCTGATCTGCAACAGATTGAATCGGCCTGGGAGAAATTAACAAAACGGGTGCGTGGGCAAGATAAAACCGCCGTGGCTGAATTAGCCGTGCTCGAAAAATTGAAAACAGCGCTATCGGCCGGGCAGTTAGCCAACACTGTATCATTGGATGCAGAAAAAGAGGAACCGCTGATTAAACACTATAACCTTCTGACCAGAAAGCCCATGCTGTATGTCACCAACGTGGATGAATCGGCTGTCCAAAGCGGCTCGGGCGTGCGGATTTCTGCCAAGATCGAAGCAGAATTGGCTGAATTACTCGATGCTGACGCCAAGATGATGATGCAGGAATTAGGTATGCAACAAACCGGGCTAGAAAAACTGATCACCGCGTGTTATCAACTGTTGAATCTTCAGTCATTTTTGACAACAGGTGAGGATGAAACACGCGCTTGGACAATCACATGTGGGACCAAGGCACCCAAAGCCGCTGGCGTTATTCACACGGACTTTGAAGAGAAATTTATTCGAGCGGAAGTGATTGGCTGGGATAAGCTGCTTGAAGCCGGCAGCTGGTCAGCCGCACGAGACAAGGGTTGGTTACGAATGGAAGGAAAGAATTACGTGATGCAAGATGGGGATGTAGTGGAGATACATCACTCATAGACTTCCTCCATCCCACCAACACCTCACTCTGTCTCTCGTCAAACTCGAGACATCTCTCTCCTATTCAGGAGAGAGAAAAAGTTTTTTTGAACTTTATAACCCAAAACCCCTTCCTGAATAGGAAGGGGTCACTCACG
>DOSP01000054.1 GCA_003512175.1 Candidatus Kerfeldbacteria bacterium | reverse complement strand
TGTGCCCGCCTGTTCGTGCTGGAGTCGGGCTACGTGCCGGGTAATGTCTGGTAGCCATTTGACATGGCCATGTTGATAGATATGTTGCAGGACACGACGAGATACATCTGACCACTGCGCCTTGGGCACTTCGTGCAACGCTTGATACCAGGCTTGAGCGTAATACAGTGGAGTGAGACGCATATTATTTCATGACCTGTTATTTGATTGTGTGCAGTGATCGCTCAATTAAGGCCTTGTCTTCTTTCGCAGTCAGTTTTTCACGTAAGACACGTTCACAGACCAAGATCACCACGTCCGTCAGCTCGGCCTTCGCTGCCTGAAGCATCTTGTCATGCTCTAACCGAATATTCTGCTTGGCTTGGTCAATCACCTTACCGGCTTCGGTTTTGCTGCGTTCTACAATGGTCTGGCCCTGTTGTAGAGATTGAGCTTTCGCCTCATCCAATAAACGTTGAGCGGATTGCTTGGCTTCCTGAAGAATACGGTTTTGTTCAACTGCGGCAGAATCTAACGCCGCTTTGGCCTGCTCGGCCTGCTCGATACCATGCTCAATCTTGGCGGTACGCTCCTGCACAAACTTTAAGATCGGCTTGTAACCAATCTTATAGAGGATAAAGCCAAGCAACACGAAGTTTAATACCTGCGCAATCAGGATTTTCCAATCAATGCCCAGCGCAGATAGTAATTCCATAGGGGCTTAGACGAACAGGATCAATAAGGCAATGACCAAGGAATAAATACCGAGCGATTCGGTAATAGCCATGGTAATGACCAACTTGCTGAAAATACTGCCTTCGATGCTTGGGTTCCGGCCAATTGATTCCATGGCACGGCTGACCATCATCCCCTGGGCAATGGCAGGAGCAGCACAACCAAGAGCCACAGCGGCACCGGCGGCGAACATTTTTGCGACTTCGATATCCATAGTGTTATCGTTACTTATTATTAATTAACAAATTAATGGGCCAATTGATGTTTGCCCTCTTCCACAGCAATATTCACAAACAGCAAGACCAGCAAAGGGAATAATAAGGCCTGAATCGTAGCCGTCAATAGTCCCAACAGCGCAAACGGTAAGGGAGCCACGAACGGTGCAATTGATAGCATCACCAGCATCAATACTTCTTCCGAGAAAATATTGCCAAATAAACGGAAGGACAACGAAATAACTCGGGCAAACTCGCCAATCAGTTCAAGAATCCCTACAAAAAAATTAATTGGGCTGGAGAAGTTCAAGAATTTTTTAAGATAGATCTTCACCCCAACGAACTTTAAGACGGTGAATTGTGAGAAAAAGAAAATCAGCAAGGTGATACCAATCACCAAGGCGTAATCAGCCAGGGCTGGGCGATAGAGATGTGATCCGTTCACTTCAATGGCCAGTAGTCCAGGCAGAAAATTAGCCAAATTGGCCGTCCAAAAGAATAGAATCAGCGTCATGAAGACAGGAAAGATATGTTTCGTCAGCTTATCGTTTCTGGTGATGTCTTGCACAAAACTCAGCGCCGAGATGTAGATGGTTTCCATGACTAATTGCAATTTTCCAGGGACAGTTTGCAGACGACTACGCACAATCAGGGTAACGATCACTAAAAATAAACTGACAGAGTAAGCTGCCAGCATGGAGTTTGTCACTGGCAATGGACCAATATTGAAAATAATCTCTGGCTTCAAGCTCACATGAATCGAACTCTCTTCTCCGCCAGACTCAATTTCGGCTGTCTCGGTGCTCATTTTTTTGGATTAACTAGTTTCATCATTTTGTTGGTTGTGGTCAGAATGAGAACGTTAGAACTAATAAAGGCGATAAAGATGCCGATAATGACATACATATTCGTTCCGTAACGCTCACTTAACCACCAGCCGATTCCGCCAAACAAGGCCAATGGGCCTAGAATATTGCCAGTAGAAACAGCCAAGGCTGTCAGTAATTGCGCTTTCATGGCGCGTCTATTTTACTGGAACTAATGAACTTGGTCAATGAATCATTAAAAAAAGTGTGGATAAAGGTCATGAATACCCCACACACATAGAGTGTGGGGTTATTTCGTATACTTAACCCCACGTTTTACACGTGTGGGTTAAGGAGTACTTGACTTTTTCGTTTTTTTCTAGTATGCTGCACAACAATAAGTCTAAAACCAGAAAACATATGGATCCTATTCAAGAATACGTCAGCAGCGTAATGAAACATGCCAAGCTAGCGGATTTGCCAGATGATTTGCGTTCGGGGATACAGGATCAACTGACGGTATTAGCCTATCGCCGGATTGGTGTACTGGTCGTCACAGAATTGGGTGAAAAAAACAGTGGCGAATTCATGCAGCTGATTGAGCGTAATCCTGCCGAGATGGACCATGTGGCCATTAACGAATTTTTAACGAAGCATATTGACCGATTTGATGTGAAACTGCAGGAAGCCTTAGGAAGCTTAGCGGCAGATTTTATCCAGAAATTGCATGGCGCTGTCCGCTAAAGATCAAGCCCAAGTCGCGTTGATTGAAGAGATCTATCAGAATTTTCGTCAACAAATGACCCGACTGCAGCAACGACAAAATAAAACCATCAACGCCATCATCAAGCGCGTTGACCACACAAAAACGGAGGAGATCTTACAACAACTGAAGAAATCCTAAGTTATGGCTAACCGACAAGAGAAACCAAAGAAACCAGGTTTAATAGAACAAGCCCGTCGTTTAGATGCTATGCGGGTAGGTACGGAAACGAAGGGGCTGGTTCGGTCAATGTTTGAGCTGCTTGATTTGAAATTTCGCAATGCGCGTGGTCAGGCCGATCCGGAGGAGATGACAGCATTGGAAGCGATAACGAGACAGGCTGAAGTATTGGCCACAGCTACAGAAGCAAAAATTGATGCCGCGCTTGAAAAACAGTCAAGATTCAAAGTCAAATCTGGCTCCGTACTAGAAGCAGCCCTTGGGCATCAAAGCCGGTGTGAAGATGCGCTAACGCGGGATGACAACACACAATTATACGCAGTGTATGACGGAGTCAGCAGTACCGGTCATGGAGAGATTGCAGCCAATCTAGCAAAAAATACAGTTGAACGTGAATTAAAAAAGCTATCTCCGACGGCCAGCCTGGATGAGACGAAGGCTGCCGTTGTCGACGCTTTACGAAAAGCTGGGCAGGCCATTTTAGACTACCCTGGTAATCGAGCATTACCGACCCATCGACGAGTATCCTCAACGGCTGTCGTCGTAAAAATTCATCACGCTGACGGTGGCAAACGAACAGCGGTCATAGCCAACGTCGGTGATTCACGGGCCTATGTCCGCAAGAAAGACGGTCGGTTAATTCAACTAAGTTATGATCACGGAATAGTTAACAATCTTCGAAAATCTGGCAGCATTGATGATGCCGAAGCCGATAGATTAAATAAACTGTTTGCTGAAGTCGTTGATCCGGACCAAGATTTGAATGATGCAGATAGAAGGCTCTATAACCAAGGGAATGTGATCACTGCTCAATTAGCGGATGATTCAATTGACCTAGTAGTATCTACCTATGAACTTGAGGACGGTGACCAATTACTGCTGACCAGTGATGGTATTTCAGATTTAGTTCCTCATGGCCATATGGAAGATGCCTTTAACACTTTAAGTGACCCAGAGGATATTACCCAGCAATTGCTGGCCGACGCGAACCGACCAATTCGCCGTGGTGGTGGTACAAAGGTTGATGATGATAAGGCGGCAATTGTCGTACAGTGGGAAGATACACTGGAGTCTGAAGAGCGGGATCACATCAAAAAGTATATACGAGAAGTTGATGCTGGTGGGCCATTGACTATGCCATTGACCACGGTTGATCAAACGGCCTTTAGCACACTCGTGAGACATGGCTATGCTGGATTACAAGAAGCCTTTGCCGGTAGCTATGATGCAATGTACGAAGAAGAATGGCGGGCAGCCGGGGCCGGTGACTGGATTGATGCGATAGAAAAAGTAGCG
>DOSP01000050.1 GCA_003512175.1 Candidatus Kerfeldbacteria bacterium | reverse complement strand
GTGGAATTGCCGCGTCGTGCACCCACCGCCCAGCCACGGCTGCAGCGTAGCTTTTACCGGCAGATTGTGGTGAGGCCGCCAGTGCGACTACTTCAAACCAAGGATGCTGCGCCAGGAGCAGCACAAAACGTTGTCCCACCATGCCAGTAGCACCGAGCACACCAACCGGAATCTTCATAGTACATTATTGGCGATACGGATTAAGTTAGCAAACACACCAGCAGCGGTTACTGCTGCACCGGCTCCAGGACCTTGAATGACGAGGGGTCGGGTATGATACCGTTGCGTGGTAAACGCCACCAAATTATCGCTACCGGATAATCGGTACAGCGGATGTTCAGGACCAACGGCTTTTAACTGTACTACCGCTCGACCACGTTCTAAGGTAGCAATGTAGCGCAACACTTTGCCTTGGCCCGCCGCTTGACGATATCGCTTGGCAAACAGTATATCGGCTTTAGGTAATAAGGCAAAAAATTCTTCCACTGTGGCCGCAGTCTGACAGACAGTTGGGATCAGATTTTCTACTGCAATATCGCGCAGTTCCAGCGCCAAACCAGCTTCACGAGCCAAAATTAATAGCTTACGTGCGACATCCATGCCGGCTAAATCATCACGTGGATCGGGTTCGGTATAACCGAGTTGATGAGCTGCTTGCACAATCTGACTAAACGGCTTGCGGCCGGTATAACTATTGAAAATATAGCTCAATGTACCAGACAGGACGGCTTCAATCCGCCGAACCTTATCGCCACTGGCTACCAACTCCTTCAACGTGCGGATAATGGGCAAGCCGGCACCAACATTCGTATCATACAAAAAATCTACGTGCTGTTCTTGACTAGTGTGTTGCAACAATTGATAACGCTGCCAGGGTCCCGAGTTGGCTTTTTTATTTGGAGTAACAATGGCAATCCCAGCCTGCAGGATGTCATGGTAGTATTCAGCGATGTCTTCACTGGCCGTACAATCCACAAACATACTGTGCGGCAAACGACTGGTACGCAGGTGTGTAATAAAATCTGTTAAGTGCATGGCCTGACCATGCCGTTTTAGTTGTGAGCGCCAAGCGGTGAGGGTCAATGGTTCGGCATTGTGCAGCCATTTAGTACTGTTAGCCAGAGCCATGACTCGAATAGTCACACCATAGTCTCGTTTCAGTGTTTGACGCTGCTGCTGCAGTTGATCCAATAATGTGCCACCGATTAATCCTGTACCCACCAAGAACAGATGAATGGTCTTGGTTTGCGTAAAAAAGAAACGATTATGAATAACATTCTGGGCCGTTTGAATATCACCCCGAGCCACCACTACAGAAATGTTTAATTCCGATGATCCCTGGGCAATAGCTATCACATTAATCTGGTGTTGGCCTAGCGCCGCTAGTACTTTGCCGGAAATACCAGGCGTATGTTGCATGTTTTCCCCAACCACAGCCACAATCGCTCGATCTGTTTCCACGATAATCGGAGCAACTTGCCGCGCGCGCAGTTCGAAGGTTAACTCATGTTCAATGGCCAACCGAGCAGCCATGGCATCCGTTGGAACCACAGCCAAACAAATAGAATATTCCGATGAAGCTTGGGTAATTAAAATAATATTGATGTGCTGACGGGCTAGTGCGCTAAACACTCGTCCAGCAATACCGGCAACTCCCACTAAACCAGTACCTTCAATGCGCAATAAAGCAATTTGATCGATGGCCGAGATACCTTTAATCTCATAGGGACTGGCTTTTGGTGTTTGACTAATGACGGTGCCCGGACATTTCGGGTTGAAGGTATTTTTAATGCGTAAAGGGATGTGTCGCTCCATGGCTGGTTGCATGGTTGGAGTATAAATGACTTTAGCGCCAAAATGCGATAACTCCATGGCTTCATGATAGGACATCGCCTTAACCAAAAAAGCTTGTGGCACAATTCGAGGATTCGCAGTCATCACACCATCCACGTCTGTCCAGATTTGTACTTCTTTGGCACGCAAGGCGGCACCAAACAAAGCCGCTGTGTAATCTGAACCACCCCGACCCAGCGTAGTTGTGAGTCCATCAGCTGTGGCACCAATAAAACCGGTAATCACTTGAATGGCGGAACGCTCACGAAAGTACCGTTGAATGGTGCGGTAGGTGAGATCCAGTTCCACCTGGGCTTGTCCAAAATGATTATCTGTACGGACTACTTCTCTGGCATCAAGGTATTCCGCCGCTAAACCATGCTGTTGAAAAATCGCTGCCAGCGTATAATTTGATATTCGTTCACCGAAACTGACAATAAAATCTAGTGTGCGCGGAGATACTTCTTTCACTAAATAGACACCATTCAATAGCTCTAATAAGTGGCGACTACGTTTCTGCAAATGCACTAGCACACGCTGCTGACGCTTACCGTGCAGTAATTCCTTGATCACATCCGTATGACGTTGGAACCAGGCTTGGTGCAACGCGCGGTAGTGTTTATCATCAGCCGCCGCCAAACGACTCATGGCAATGAGTTGGTCAGTGACTCCACCAAACGCCGAACAGACTACGGCTACTCGAGCAGTGCTGGAACGTCCCTGCGCCTGTTTGACGATTTTTACCACCTGTCGAATAGCCGCAGTTGTTCCGACCGAAGTACCGCCAAATTTGAGCACTGTTCGTATTTTCCCCATATATATGTTATTTAAAGAAAAAACCGACTATTGGTCTAATAAGTCGGCTACCATCTGCAAGTTAAAGCAGGCTGACTTATCAGTCATGTCGGGGCGTAGTGGTAGTAGTGGTGATAAAATTGCAGTTCATCAGGGCAATACTAACACACCTCTCATCTTGTGGCAACTTTGAGTTTAATGATCGTTCTTTTCGGTTTTACTTAGCTTTGTGACGAT
>DOSP01000114.1 GCA_003512175.1 Candidatus Kerfeldbacteria bacterium | reverse complement strand
ACATTAATTGGACAAGACCAGCAAACGGTTATTCGCGCACACGGTCGCGCATTCTTTGATCATCTGATCAACAATGCCCACTCGGACGACACTACGACTGCCGGAGTACGCGATGTGACGCTCGCCCACTTAACCCTGATTGGTCGGCCTGATGTACGGTTGAATTGTATCCAACTCGTCGGCAGTGAAGCTGATCGCAGCCAAGATATTGCATTGTCTGATTTGACGGTGCGGCACTGTGGACGGCACGGTATTCACGTGAAAGGTGCCAATCAGGTGAACATCCAAAATATTACTGCCTACCGTAATGGCACGAACGTTGACCATGACCACAATATTTATCTGTTGCGTGTGACTGGTGCCATAGTAGATCATATCAACACGCACCACGCCACTGGTAATGGATTCAGTAGCACTTTATTACGCAATGCCGTACTCAACGATATTCGCTCCTGGCGCAATGGCAGACGCGGTCTCCGCTTTGGTGGTGGGAAAAACATTTCTGTGACCAATTGTGTAGTACAACAGAACGGACTTGAACTGGATCACCAAGCCGATGGCATTGTGATCACCAGCGACGATTTTAACAATACTAGTCAGAATATTACTATTGACTCTTGTACTGTGAAGCACAATCGTGATCATGGTATCTGGATCACCGCAGCCTCAGATATTCAGCTGATCAATAACCTTGTCATCAATAATCCCGCTGGTGATGTAGTGTATTATTAGAAATTTTGCAGTTGTGCCTATGGCTAGGATAATATAGTATATAAATATGCAAAAAATACTCATCGGCAGCGGTTTCGTTAGTCTACTATGGTTCGGTCACCTGCTACCCGTACAAGCAACTGGTGAATGCACGGCACCAACGGATGTACAGGTGACTACAGTGGAGGGGTTAGACCGTGAGTATTGGATGCATTTCAATTGGGACGCGTACGATTTTAGTCTGTGTGCTGCTGGTACGACAACAGCAGGCTACGATATAGAAATTACGTCAGCATCTGGAGATGTTGTCCTCACTAAAACAGTCACGAAAACTTCAACCAAGATTGGGGTTGATCAACCACTGCAGAATAACACTGCCTACCGGTTTAGAGTACGAGCCATTGCGGACAACAATCAAGCCAGTGGTTGGTCTGATGAGAAGTCATTTGAGACGCCGCTACCAAAAGTGAAACTGACTATCAATTCAGTCAGTTATAACCAAACAAAGCATACTTCGAGAAAAAAATTTACTTGGACAAGACTATACAATATCGATCTCAACTATGCTGAGTTCAAATTGTATCGGTTAACCTATACACCAACTGGTGATGGTCTGTATACGGAGACAAGCAAGAGAATTGTATTTAAGCGTTATCGGTCTCTGAGTCGTACTTCTACAATGATCCGAGGTATAAAAGATTATAAATCGAATGCCTCTAACAAGAGATATTACTATATGGCGATAATAGATATCACCTATACCGTGGATGGCACGCTAAAATCAAACCCCAGTATACTGTACTTTAGAGTTGATCGTGGCAAAGCTGATACGGATAATCATAACACCTTCGACAAAAGCAAGTTGGCAGATGAATAATTCACTCCCACTCCACCGTGGCCGGTGGCTTGTGGGTGATGTCGTATAAAATATCATTAAGGTAAGGAATTTTGATAAGCTGTCACAGTTTTTAAATAGCCACGTAATATGCTAAAGTGAGGGTAATTAACACTTTAGGTGTCACTATGAATAAATTATTTGGATTACTGCTTGGTCTAACAATATTAGCACCGTTACCCAGTTTGGCTGATAATTTAGTTGTTAGTCATAATTCTAGTGATGATAGCACTCTGTATGTTTCCAACGATATAGCATTAATTCGAATTACAGCCGATGGTTCAGATATCCAAGGTTCTGCCTGGTCAACTTCAACAGATAGCTGGTCAAGCGCCTCCACCATTTTCACGGATTCAGGCTCAACGTTCAGCACTGATGATAGCGATTTCACAAGCATTACTGAACTCACTAATGGTACCATCATCCTAAGCCAAGGTGATGACTTAATCTCCTATTCGGAAGCATATGGCTTCCAACATTTTACACAATCAAGCGACGTATACAAAGTTGTGCCCCATGCTGATACAGCGACATTAATTGACTACTGTTCAAATACGAGTGCGGCACATACGGCAGCACTGTGGTCGGAAGCAACTGGCGTCGGTTCAACGTTTGAGCTGACTGGTAGTACTTGCACACAAGATTTAGAATATTTTGCCGGCAGCAATGATGTGTTGGTTGATTACTATGCTGGTGTTGCCTATGACATTACCAATGACTACGCCGTCTTGGATACCATCGACCTGTCTGGTTTGGGATATACAGATGAAGGTGATGACTTCGACGCCCAGGGTAATAACCCAGACGTTGCGGAAAAGAGCAATGGTGATATTGTCTTTGCCTTTGAAGATAGCCTCTACGGATATGACTACAGCGACCAAACTTGGCAGACAATGGTTACATTGGGTGGAAGTTTTTCCGTAGTAGGTGATGATAGTCAAGGTGATACGGATTATTCACCTTTGCAAACGGGAAACAATAAACATATCTTCGCCTTTACGGCCAATAATGGACAAACGCAATATCGCATTTACAAATGGAATTCTAATACCGGTTGGAAGTTGAAGAAAACGTACAGTTTCTCTGAAGCAGCTGATTTGATACGAACCAATATTAATAAGAAGCAAACAGCACTGTACTGGGCGTTTTGGTTCGATGGTTCTCAAACAATCAAAGTATACCGTTGGAACACAACTAGTGATTATACGAAACGTACCAGTCGTTTGGTAGATTGTACAAGTGACTGTTACTTCACTCTAGATATTTCAAAAAGAGGGAAAGTGTTTGTTGCTGGTGTGGACGGCACGGGTGTGGCTGATACTGTGTTGATGGCCTGGAAACCAAGTCTAGACGTCTGGGAAGATACCACATTATTGGCAGCCGACATTTCTGGTTATACCACCGCTCATGTCACCGCTGAAGGACGCTGGATTGTGGTGTTCCAAAATGATGATGACTCCTACTCTGCTATCCGTTGGACTCCGGACAGCGGTTGGAGTACCATTGCCGATGTGCAAGCTGATGGCATGATGTACTATGATGGAGATAGTCTCTATTATGTTACAATCTCTTCCAGTGATCGGCTGAGAGTGAAACGTTATATTTGGAGCCTGCACACTAGTACAACCGTTGGTTCAATCAATGATGTTGCCAGCTTCGATGATGACGAAAGCTTCGTGCAAGATAGTCATCTGTTTGTCCTGTACACTGGAACCGA
Organism: Candidatus Kerfeldbacteria bacterium; assembly: GCA_003512175.1. Lineage (GTDB taxonomy): Bacteria > Patescibacteriota > Patescibacteriia > UBA9570 > UBA9570 > UBA9570. Next base: position 2,852 of record DOSP01000114.1, on the reverse strand, counting down.
CGATAGCAGCAACACAGAAGCTATAGCTCTATAGGGATTATTCCCACTCAACGGTTGCCGGTGGTTTGTGCGTGATATCGTAAAACAGATAATCGATGTAGGGAATCTGCAATAACTGTTTCTTGATTTTGGTGAGGCTAGGTGCTGGCATCGGATAAAAATTGACTGTCATGACTTCTTCTGATTGAATCGGACGCAACACAATCGACTCACCCGCCGTCGCCTTGTTACCAAATGGCACCAAGACAACCGGAAATTGCCAGATATCTGAGTCTAGTTTATCGGCACGGATGGCGCGCATGACAACATCATCTGCTACGCGCAATAAATCGAGACGATCTTTGGTTAAATATCGTTCTTTTACCTGGGCGGAGGATTGAATGGTTTTGGGTGCCACTAACCACAGCACTCGATTAATTTCAAAAATCTCATTGGTTAGACGCACCGACAAGGCATTGAGTTGCTTCCAGGTGGCCTTACCGATAATCACCACCGGATGCTTATACGACCGTTCGTCACCCTGCACGCCCACACTGCGAATTGGCAGAACTTGTCCGGTTAAATTCAATCTCATCCGCTTTATTATTTCAGCGATCTTGCGATTTATTTCAGCGTTCTCCGCGATTCTATTATCACCATTAGAACATAATGTGCGAATAGCTAACCCAGGACCAGGAAAAGGATGCCGCTCCAGCAAACTTTTCGCGAGCTTCAACCGTCGGCCAATGGCGCGAACTTCATCTTTATACAGACTGCTTAATGGCTCAACCACTTTGCCCTGCCGGGTTAATTCTTTAATCAAATCAATCTGATTATGATGGGTCTTAATTTTATCAGCATGCTGGGTGCCGCCAGATTCAATCGTATCGGGATAAATGGTGCCTTGCCCGAGTAATAACGCTTCCACATTTAACTTAGTCATCTCCTCGTTGGCAATCTCCACAAACAATTCACCAATGGCTTTACGCTTGGCTTCTGGGTCGACTAAGCCTTGCGTGGCACGCAAGAATCTAGCTTCAGCATCAATCACGTGGAGATTCCCGAACCCAGCTTTCTTCAGCGCGGCCATCACTTGGGTGCTTTCTCGTAAACGCATGAACCCATTATCTACATGCAGACCATACACCCGCTCTTTACCCAAAGCCTTTTCCAATAGCACAAATGCTACGGTGGAATCTACTCCGCCGGACATCAACATGAAGACCTGTTTAGTTGGACCTACCAACGTTTGCACATCCTTAATAATCTCTCGCTCCACCTGGGCAATATCCCAATCAGCCGATGCCTGACAAATAGTGAACAAAAAATTTTCCAGCACTTTCATGCCGTGCGTGGTGTGATGCACTTCCAAGTGAAACTGGCAGCTCCAAATTTGTTTGGTGCGATGCCGCATGATGGCAATATCACAATCTGGTGTACTGCCAATCACTTCAAAACCAGCTGGGACTTGCGTGACTACATCCCAGTGGCTCATCCACACCCGTTCGGTTTTACCTAAGCCGCGAAACAGATCTGTGTGATCAGTGACCGTCACATCTGCTTGACCATATTCTTTGGTTTTACCCTTGGCGACTTTTCCGCCAAAATGCATGGCAATTAATTGGTGGCCATAACATAAGCCCAAGATGGGCACAGACAATTTGAAAATTCCGGGATCATACGGTACGGCATCAATCGCAATTGTGCTCTTTGGCCCGCCAGATAAAATCACCCCTTTGGCATCAGCGTAATGGTGTGTCGGCGTGTCTGGTGTAAAAATTTTTGCAAGGACGCCATGTTGCCGGACTCGCCGAGCAATTAGGTGCGCGAACTGTGAGCCAAAATCGATGACGGCGATGTAATCATGCGTTGACTCCATAGGCTTAGTGCCAAAAGGCCCTGAAACCGGTAAACACCATTGGAATCTTCAGTTCATTGGCGGCAATAATCACATCGGCATCGCGGACCGAGCCACCCGGTTGGATGATAGCTGCCACACCAGCTTTAGCAATGGCTTCTACGGAATCACGAAATGGGAAAAAGGCATCAGAGGCGAGTACCGCGCCCTTCGCGGCAGCACCAGCTTTGGTTAAGGCAATATCAACTGAATCAATCCGTGACATCTGACCGGCACCAATACCCAAGGTTACACCATTTTTTGCCACTACGATGGCATTCGATTTCACATGTTTACACACGGCCCAAGCGAATAATAAATCCGGCAGCTGTTGCTTAGTGGGTTTTTGATCTGTCACAACCGTCAGATCTTTTTCAATAATGTGCTTAGTATCCATTTCCTGTACCAGCGTCCCACCAAGAATTTTGCGCGTTTCCCAAACCGGTTCGGGCGGTTTCAAGGTACCCAGTTTTAGTAAACGCACATTGGGTTTAGCGGCAAATATCGCTACTGCATCATCTTCAAAATCTGGTGCCAAGACAATTTCCACAAATACTTTACTGAGATACTCGGCAATAGCTTTCGTACAGGTGCGATTCAAACCAATCACCCCACCAAAAGCCGATTTGGCATCTGCTTCAAACGCCTTGGTAAAGGCGGCGGTGATATCTTCCGCAATGGCCGTACCACAGGGATTGGTGTGTTTGATAACCGTGGCGGCCGGCTCGTCAAATTCCAGAACAATTTTCAAGGCTGCATCGGCATCCATGATGTTATTGTAGGACAGTTGCTTACCTTGTAAGGTTTCCGTGCGTACGATGCTGCTGACATCAGACAATGGTTCCGCATAATAGGCGGCAGCTTGGTGTGGATTTTCACCATACCGCAAGCTGGCCACCTTACGATAGCCAAAGCTTAGTTCTTCGGTAAATGCCTTGGTACGGTTCATGTAGTTGGCGATCATTGAATCGTAATA
>DOSP01000093.1:4095-9143 GCA_003512175.1 Candidatus Kerfeldbacteria bacterium | reverse complement strand
ATTCTCCCCTTGCAGGGGAGAAAAGAAGAGGGGTAAATTATGGTAAATATAATAACGGATCTACCGGTATCCCATTCAAGCGCACACCGAAGTGCACATGTGGCCCAGTAGTAAATCGCCCAGCACCGGGTGTACCAGGTAGACCACCAATCGCGGCAATCGTTTGCCCTTTTTGTACTACTTGATCTGGTTCCACATAGACAGCGCTGACATGGCCATAAATCGTTGCAAAGTTATCAGCATGCACAATCATCACATAGGCATAATTCGACGTGCCATCATATTTCACCACCGCCACTACGCCGCTATCGGCCGCTTTTAAGGCCGTGCCTTGTGGCGCGGCAATATCAATGGCGTCGTGTTCAAAATACGATCGAAAAATATAACCTGGATCATGAAACGTGGTCGTCACTACCCCGCTGACCGGCCACATCGGATCAAATTCAGTCGGTAAGGTGTCTGTGGTGCTGCTCTCATCTCCGCTGGATTGATTCAGTTTATCCAACGTCGTGCGGGCCGATTTCTCTAACCGGGAAATTTCCGCGTTGTAGGCGTTTTGTTCGGCCTGAATATCTTGAATCAGCTGCTGAAATTTCTCTTCGTCTTCTTCCACGTCAATCAACAAACTTTCCTTATACTGCGACTCACCGTGCAGCGTTTCTTCTCGAGCCTGGAGTTCATCTTTTTTCTGCTCTTCCGCATCATGTTTTTCCGATACGTCATCCTTATCTTCACGCAATTGCTTTTTGAGTTTCTTTAACTGTGCTACGGCCGACTGGAACTCATTGTTCACCGTTTCGGTATATTCCACCTGGTTAGAAAAATCCGATAAGGTGTCGTGGCTCAAGGCAATCTCCAAATAGGTCCGTTGATCGTAATCATACAGATCCCGAATCAACTTCGTCATGTAATCAGTATTTTGATCAATGTCGTCCTGGGTGTTGTTAATTTTGATCTGCAAGCTATCAATTTCTAATCCGAGGCTCTGAATTTCAATAGTGGTTTGCTCAATTTCCGATTTAGTCAATTCCATGTCTTGATCCAATACTTCCAACTGGCTCTCGAGCGTTACTTTTTCTTGTTGCTTGGATTTTAAATTTTCTTTATAGACATCAATTTTTGATTGCAGGTCATCATACTGCGTTTGATTATCCTTCAGCTCCGATTGAATATCGGATAACTTATCCTGTAAATTCTCCTGAGATTCCGCTAAAACCACCGGAGACATCCCAAGTACCAAGCACCAAATTCCAAATCGAAACCACTGTTTCATATGGATCATTATAACAAATTGATGGCTACCTGGATACGGGCCAAGGTGCGTTCCTTTCCCAGGATAGCCGCAATAGCAAATGGCGGTGGTGAGGCTTTTTTCCCGGATAGCGCTACTCGCATCGGCCACAACACATCCCCATTTCCCCAGTGTTGCTCTTTAATCCAGTCTACAATAATCGTTTCTAGATGATTGGTTGACCAATCGGTTAATTCGGTTAGCGTAGCCATTAAACTGATCAGATAGTTTTTAGTATCCGCAGCGTTAGATTTTTTCCAGATCAGTAAACTTGGGTCATACGATAAGTGATCTTGAAAAAAGAAGTCAGTCAAGTCTGTAATGTCAGACAATTTTTTCAATCGTTCTTGTTCTAGTGTAATAATTTTTAATAAATAGTCATCAGTTTGATTCGGCAGATAGGGTCGACAATAGTTGAGTAGTTCTTGAGGAGACAGTTTGCGAACATAATGCCCGTTATACCAATCCAGTTTCTCAGTATCAAAAATTGGATTAGCCGTATTCACGTGTGTGAGATCAAACGCCTGCGCCAGCTCAGGTAAGGTAAAAAATTCTTCGGTTGATTTTGGATTCCAGCCTAAAAAAGCCATGAAGTTCACCACTGCCTCAGGCAGGTATCCCAGGGTGCGATATTCCAATAGTGCAGTGGCTCCTTCACGTTTCGACAACTTGCCGCCCCCTTTGTTCATAAATAACGATAAGTGAGCAAACACCGGGGGTTCCCAACCAAAGGCTTGATACAGTAAGACGTGTTTTGGTGTAGAGGGTATCCACTCTTCGCCGCGAATGACATGGGTGATGCCGACGGCATGATCATCCACCACCACGGCTAAGTGATAGGTTGGAAAACCATCAGACTTGAGCAAGATCTGATCATCCAGCTCTTCACACCGGAATTCAATCACTCCGCGCACCAAATCGGTAATCCGCACCGTACCACTGTCCGCAATGTTCAACCGAATGACGTGTGGCTCACCGTGCTGCAATTTAGTGTGCACATCCGCTGGTGACAAACGTAAACAGGTTTTGTCATATTTTGGCGCTCGGCCCTTTTTTTGCTGAATATCCCGCATCAGCTCCAGCCGCTCACTGGAACAGAAACAATGGTAGGCTTTGCCAGCCTGTACCAGCTGCTCAGCGTGTTGTTGATAGACTGCCGTTCGCGTGGATTGCTTCACCACTTCCCCATCCCAGTGCAGACCTAACCAGTTCAAACCCTCATAGATACTGTCTTCCGCCCCAGCTTGATAACGGGTGCGATCGGTATCTTCAATCCGCAACAGAAATTCACCGCCATTTTTTTTCGCCCACAGATACGAATACAAAGCCGTCCGCGCTCCCCCAATATGAAGGTTACCGGTGGGTGAAGGGGCAAAACGAGTACGCACACTAGGCATGAAACCAACGCTGTTTAAGAACTAAGTATGGAAAGATAATCGTGGCCGTCACTATCCGACGCCACCGCCAGGGTTGATGGAACAGGCGCCACAGCCATTCTAGCCCAAGCCGGCGAAAAAGCAACGGAGCCCGACGTTGTTTACCTGTGAGAAAGTCAATTCCCCCACCCACGGTCATCACCAATCGGCAACCAGCTAAGGCAGCCAGATGATCATGGACCCACTGTTCTTGTTCAGGAAAACCCAAAGCGACAACGACCACGTCTGGCACCGTTTCGAATCGATCATGTGTGACAATCATTCCGGGCAAATCGGACGGCTGTGATAAACCAGTTTTACGTAACACCACTCCAATGGAATAGTCTTGATTGTTACTCTTTTCTACAATTTTTTTTAAGATATCAGTTCCGGTGATTCGTTCAGGAATATTCCCCTGACTGAGCCACACGACGCCAATGCCATCCGGTAGAGTGAGATCAGCTTGATTTAAAATGGTTAGATAGTCTGGATGATGATAGGCGTAGACCAGAATTTCAGGATTAGGCGTATACACAATCTTGGGGGTCTTCGGATGGTCAGCTAACCAGCGATCTATTTGCTGGGTTGTTGTAGTGATGGTTTGGGTAGAAAGACGTACACCGAGGAGCGCAAAAGACATATGACTTGAAAGGTAGCACACTTTCCGCTATACTAAAAGTGGTATGTTTCGTAAAATTTGGCTAATATTAGCAATTCTTCTACCAATCACTGCACCAAGCACTGTTCAGGCTGGTTCGTTCAATCCGCATAAAATCATCAGTGATGACGATTTAACCGATTATTCCCGCATGTCGGCCGCGGGAATTCAGAATTTTCTGGAACGTGAAGGTGGTATTTTAGCTACCTACAGTACCACCGATGTCGATGGAGTCAGTCGTACTGCCGCTGAAATTGTCTATAATACCTCCTATCGATATCGCCTGAATCCCCAGTTTTTATTGGCGACAATTCAAAAAGAATCCAGTTTAGTTACCGGCAGTAATAGCAGTCTACTGGATTGGGTACTGGGGTACGGTGTGTGTGACGGCTGCAGCAAACCGAGCAAATATAAAGGGTTTGCCAAACAATTAGATGCGGCTGGCGATAAAATTCGCAATTCCTATTTAGCTGATCTCGCCAGTGATAATTCTACTCTATCCGGTTGGGGTGTGGGAGTATCGAAAACAACCCTTGATGGTGTGGCGATTACTCCGCAAAATCAAGCCACCGCTGTGCTCTATACCTATACTCCCTGGCTGGGATACTACGGTGGTGATACCACAGTGGGCGGCAATTCCCTGTTTTATGATGTCATGGAGCGTTTTTTTCCTAATCGCGGTTCAAGTTATTTAGATTATCCCAATTTAAGTTTGTTGCAGGATGTGACGACTGGTACGGTGTATAAGTTAGAACATGGTGAATTGCGCCCGATCAGTTCCTACACGGCACTGGTGGCCAATTATGATCCAAGCCGGATTGTCACAGTGGAAAGCGCTGTGATTGAACGGTATCCAGCTGGAGATCCCATTGTCGTGCCAAAATTTATTTTAGTGCAGGCGCCATCAGGCGGCATTTATTTGATTGATGGGGATCACAAACGTCGCGCTATTACCTCGGCTGAAGTCTTTCGAAAACTAGGCTATAACCCAGAAGAGGTCTTGCCAATTGGCCAGGCGGATTTAGAAGATATCCCAGAAGCGGCGCCAATTACGGAGGCGAACAAATATCCGCTAGGCGCCGTCCTACAAAATAGTGCCACGGGGGCTATCTCCTACCTCGATGACGATGAGGTGATTCATCCAATCTGGTCTAAATCCGTCTTAGAAAACCGGTTTAAGGGGTACGCTATCCAACAAGAGTCCGCCGTGGTCATTGACGAATATGATGATGGTAATCCTATGAAGTATGCTGACGGCACTTTGCTGAAAATTCCAGAACGGGATACAATTTACGTAGTAGATGAAGGTAAGAAGCGGCCAGTGGTGTCAGGTGACGTGTTAGACAAATTGGGTGGCTATGCCAATGTGGTGACCACCACGAAATCGGTACTCAAATTACATGAAACAGGTAAAGAGATGAAACTAACCAAGAAGAAAAAGAAGAAATAGTATGTCACTCGTATTCGCCGCCATCGTCCCCCACTCACCCAGCACCTTGCCGGGAATGGAAGCACCAGGGAACACACTCGAGAAAACCCGCGCTGCCTTGAAAGAGCTAGAAGGTGAACTGTATGTCATGCAACCAGACACGATTTTATTGGTGTCACCACATGCACCGGCCAACCAAGGCTGCTTCTCGGTCAATTTTTCTCCAGAATTTATTTGTACCTACGAAGATTTTGG
>DOSP01000093.1:3152-3952 GCA_003512175.1 Candidatus Kerfeldbacteria bacterium | reverse complement strand
GTCGAGAATATGCCGATGAGCATCATGATGATGGTGGCTGTCCGGTGAATGTCATTACTCAACCAGAGCTGGATTATGGGTCGGCTGTGGCCCTGTACCACTTAACGCAGCATCTCCCGGCCGTGAAAATTGTGCCGGTCAGTTTGGCGCAGCTTTGTATTGAAGATCATTATAAATTCGGCCAGATGCTTCGGTCGGTCGCCTTAAAAAGCAATAAGCGAATCGCCTTAATTTGTTCAGCTGAATTAGGCCACACCTTGTCAGCCGATTCAGAGCATGGCTATCACCCAGCTGGTGAGACGTTCGATAAAACCGTGCTCGACGCTATTAAAAGCGGTGATCTTGATCAATTGCAATCGTTAAATTTAGAACTGGCTGAATCTGCCCAATCTGTCGGTGAATTTCGCACATTGGTACTCTTATCCGGTGCCCTCTCAAGCGCCGGTATCAAAAGCCAGGTGTTATCGTATGAAATAGCCCACGGCTCTGGCCTGCTCGTGGCACAATTTAGTTTGATCTAATGGCTACATTTATCAGCGTCGTACCGCAACTGCGTACTATCCGCGGTCAGGATCGATTTACCTATCAAGCCGGTTTCCCCGTTCAAGTTGGTGAGTTGGTGCGCATACCGTGGCGTCGCCAAATCAAAACCGGCCTGGTGGTAGAAGTGAATGTGAACCCACATCCGCGCGCCAAAGCTATTGTTGAACGTACCGGTGTGGTGTTGCCACAGCGCTATGTCAATTTCCTGCACTGGCTAGCCACGCAGTATCAGGTGAGTGAGCCAGCTGCTCTGTTAG
>DOSP01000093.1:2696-3034 GCA_003512175.1 Candidatus Kerfeldbacteria bacterium | reverse complement strand
CGCCACTAAATTGTACCAACACACCGATCAGATTATCGGTCCGATCACCCAGGCGTTGTCTGATCGGCAGGGCTGTGTAGTATTAATTTGCCCTGAACTCGCGCACGTCAAGCAGTGGTGCCAACGGTTAGCCCAGTATCAGCCAGTGGTGGTGGAAGCGCGGCGGGCAGTCTCTGTACGCACGGCTTTTCAAGCACTGCTGCAACATCAGTCAACGATATTGGTTGGTACAAAACGTTTAGCTCTTTTACCCTTAACCGAAGCCGCGGTCGTGATCGTCATCGATCCAGAGGACCCGGCCCAACAGCAGTGGGATCAACGGCCACGGTATGATGTGC
>DOSP01000093.1:0-2627 GCA_003512175.1 Candidatus Kerfeldbacteria bacterium | reverse complement strand
CGGCCACGGTATGATGTGCTCACCGTGGCGGAACAGCAGGGACCGGTACTGTGCTTTAGCCAAGCCCCACTGGTTGAGCAAGTCGTACGTCATCAGGTGGATACGTCGCTGTTGGATGATGCTCTACTGCCAGAAATCGTTACACTGAACCCAGCCGCGTTGTTGGATGTCATCCAGCGCCACGATCGCATTGTGCTCTGGCATAATCGAACCGAAGCCTCGTTAGTGAAGCGTTTACAAAAGGCCTTCCCTGACCGTCCGGTGGTGGAAGTGACCTCAGCGACGAAGTGTGTCGTGCCGGAACCAGGTAGTATTCTCATTGGGACGAGTGCTATTTTTAGTCGCATTCCCTGGGATCACGTGACTGCAGCGGTGGCGACCAGCCTTGATGCCCAACTGGCTTTCCCGGATTACCGCAGCCATGAACACACCTTGCAGCAACTTATCCAGTTGCGGAATCGGGTTACACAGTTGTATATGGCTACGTATGCGCCGGCTCATCCGGTGGTTCAAGCGGTGCACCAGACCTACCCGGCGCAATGGTATTCTGATACAATCTTGGAACGTAAACGTTTTCACTATCTATGAGTGTTTTACCGCTAGTTACTCAACCGAACGCTATTCTCAAACGGGCCTCGCTTGATCTGCCCCAGGATCAGTTGTCCTCATATCAAGCGCTCGGTGCCAATATGGTGGAGACGATGTTGGCCAGCAATGGCATTGGTTTAGCCGCATCACAAATTGGGCAGAATGTGAATTTATTCGTCATCCATAAAGATATTGCCGAAACGCCGGACCACCTGGTATTGGCTAATCCAGAAATTATCTTCAGCTCGCGTGGTACGGATGTGATGGAAGAAGGCTGTTTATCTTGCCCAAAAAAGTTTGGTGATGTGCGTCGATCAGAGAAGGTTCGAGTGAAAGTGTATACCCTTGACGGCAAGAAGAAAATCTACAAAGCCACTGGCATGTTAGCCAAAGTGTTTCAACATGAAATTGATCACTTACGGGGTACGTTGATTATCGATAAGTTTAAGCAATGAACCTCATTTTTTTTGGCCGTGGTCCAGTCGCCGCACCTAGCCTACGGCTATTACAACAGCAATCCTGGTGCACGCTTGTCTCAATGCCTGCGCCAGCTGATGTTGGTGTGGTGATCGATTTTGGGAGTATTATTCCACAAGCCGTGATTGATCACTTTCCGCATGGCATTGTGAATCTGCACCCATCACTCCTCCCCCGCTGGCGCGGACCGTCGCCGATTAAATCTGCACTGCTGCACGGTGATGTTGAAACCGGGGTTTCACTGATGGTCATTGATACCGGTATCGACACCGGGCCGATTCTAGCGCAAAAAACCGTAGCGATTGATTCAACGGAGACAAACACTGAATTAGAACAACGCTTGGCGACGATTGGTGCTGAGTTACTCATTGAAATTTTGCCTCAGTATGTGGCTGGTCAGATAAAGCCACAGCCACAATCAGCTCATGGTATGACAATGTCAAAACTGATTCAACGACAAAATGGGGAGCTCACCACTCAGCTATCCTCAGAGGAGATGTGGAACCGCTATCGGGCATTTCAGCCTTGGCCAGGGATCTATTTTATGCACCAGGCCAAACGGTATAAGATCACCAAAGCGCATTGGCAAGCCGACCACTTAATGTGCGACGAAATTCAACCCGAGGGTAAACGCGGCATGACACTGGCCGAGTTCAAGCGCGGTTATCCAGCCGTGTCATTTGCGGATATTGTGTAGTCGATTGCGTACGGCCTTATCGCGTGCCGACATCGACAAAAAATTCAAGAAATACGGCACCACCGATAAATCTAAATCTTGAAAACGTCGTGCCGTTGTTTTGACGCGGTTGTTAAACAGCCAGCGAATTGAACCAAACTGGTGCAGTTTTTTAGCCAAGTTAAGATCTTCGCCAAATTGTAACGTTCGATCTAAGCCCGAAGTCTGCTCGTAAATCGATCGGCGCACGGCCATGTTGTTAGCGGTCATGGCCATGACACCACCAGCCAGGAACCAGGATAATGCTACCAGACTATGTTCAAACACACGCACAATCCAGTTTATAAAAAAATCTCGATCATAAAACAGATAGCCGCTGGAAATGGCAACCACATCCGGGTGATTATCAAAGTAGCCGACAATTTTTCGTAACCAATGTTTAGGTAGTTGGATATCAGCATCGGTGGAGACAATGATCTCACCCTCGGCAGCGGCCCAGCCCGTAGCGCGCGCTGCACCCACACCAGGTGTAGTTTCCGGAATCACCCGAATCGGACCAAACGTTTCAGCAATTTTTATCGTGTGGTCAGTGCAGTTATTATCGACCAAAATAATCTCGAATTGATCACGCGGTAACGATTGGTCTACCAAACTACGCAAGCAACGGGCAATAGTCACCTCCTCGTTATAGGCGGGAATGATGACGGATACTTTAAGGGGTTTTGCGTCTGGATTTTTCTGTGACATAGAAACCAAGATAACGACCAGTCATCAGCCGCACTTGAGCTGACAAAGCTGGGAGCGAGCCGAAGGCAATCGTGGAGATTGGCAACAGCAGCCATTGTACCACCATGAAGATATAGCGAGAAGGGCGGTAATGGGCTGG
>DOSP01000030.1:7165-7729 GCA_003512175.1 Candidatus Kerfeldbacteria bacterium | reverse complement strand
CAGGTCGGCCTGCTTGCCGACGTTGACGATGACGAGCTTGTCACCACCGGAGTTCACGACGTTGATGTCGTGCCCCTTGCCGGTGACGATGCCGTCGTCGACCACCTTGAGGAAGGCGTTGTCGTCCGGCCCACCCGTGGAGAGGTGGTAGAGCGGAATGACCTTGCCGTCGGCGTTGATGGTGGCGAAGGCCATGTTGACCGGGAACCGAGAACCGGAACCAGGGGAATCTGCGATCATGACATCTCCCATGTGAAGAACATCAACCAGGACCATCCAGGTTGAGCCGGAACACCGTACACAAAAAATCCCTGTTGGGCAAGTCCGGTTATACTCTATACAAATAGTGGGTACTTGCTAAAGCAAGTACCCACTATGAATCCCATATTAATACTCTACTCCAAAATAACAGCCCGAAAGGTGGCGAGATCGGCGTCGGCGGCAGTAGTGTCTAACTCATCAAATGGTGAAAAAATACTGATATCATAGAAAAAGTAATCTTTGACACCTTGCGTTTCCGCAATGCCGCTATCGGCTGACGTTCCTGCAAAATCCGCCGCTAAC
>DOSP01000030.1:6535-7083 GCA_003512175.1 Candidatus Kerfeldbacteria bacterium | reverse complement strand
TCCGCCGCTAGCGCTTCGGCTTGCTCGGCAGTGGCAAATTCCATCACAATCACCTCTAGCACTTCATCGGGTCGTTCATCAATTTGAAATCTTCGAATCGCTCCACTAGTGAACCCATTCAATTCAGAGGCATCGTCTCCGGTGAGTGTCATCCACTCTTCGGCGGTGACAGCACCAGTGCCGACCAACGTTGTTCCATCTAGAGTGCTTGGTAATGCAGTTACAGACGGAGTGACAGCAAGCGCTACCGTTTCATCAGCCAGTACATCTTGCAAACGAGCTTCCAAAGCCAGGGCTAATGGAGAGATGGTTTCATCTAATCGATCATAGATAACCGAATCTCCATCTGCCACATCACCCGTATCTGTCAGATCAATGCGCACGCCATATTGACCTACCGTAAAGCGATACACCATCACAGCTGGGTCGGATGGACCACCGTAATAAATCAACGGGTCGTCGTAGCAAATGTACAGCAGATCACCTATCCTACCAGTGAGATCAAGATCACAACTGGCCGATAGCTCATCGACATTAGCTTCGGCCGC
>DOSP01000030.1:1660-6451 GCA_003512175.1 Candidatus Kerfeldbacteria bacterium | reverse complement strand
TCCCGCTTCCGCTGAAGTGTATTGGGTAATGGCCGTTGCCAATAGCCGGTTAGAGTCAGCATCATTCCACAGCTGACCGAGATAAAAATTGTAATTCTTCAAATTTGGATCAAGCTGACCATTAAATTCTAATGGTAGCGGATGGACATCGCTCACCGCAGTGGCCACATCATCTGGTGTGGGTAATGCTAAAGCTAACTGATCAGCAGTCACATCAGGATACTCGGACACCGTTGTGGTGGTGGTTGAGGTCGTAGAGGTAACAGAACCAGTTAAAACCTCTTCAGCGATGGTCACTAATTCATCCTGCGCAGCAGCCAGATCGGCAACGCCCAGAGGAGCGAAAATGGACAAATCAACAACGTAGTTATCTTGGCTGGCCTGCAACTCCACTAATTCAGCAGTCACATTCACCACGGCATCAGCTTGATCGGCAATGGATGCGGGTAAAGCTATTTCGGTTGTGTTAGGCAAACTAGGCAAGAACTCGGCCACATACTCAGCAGCCAGCGCATCTGATTCCATTTCCATGACGACTACTTCAACCACTTCATTCGACCGGCTTTGTAACTGCCAGCGACGAATACCGCCAGTCACAAAACCATCAACGCCTTCGGAATCTAAATCATAGATTGTTCCTAACCATTCTTCAGCCGTGACAAAACTAGTACCCATGTACTCTGCTCCGGTTATTGCCGCTGGTAGAGCGTCTATCGCGGCATTTTCAGATAGCGTTACACCCAAAACCAAGGCATCACCAATTTTTCGTAATTGGGTAACCGCTAAATCGTTTGCCAATTCCAATAAATCATCCTGGGTATCACTGCCACGATCAAACACTGTGATCCGTACGCCATATTGTTCTACGGTCATGCGATACGTCACACTGGCCGGTTCAGTGTCGTTGGCTGGCGTTGCATAGACCACCCAAGTGTCACCGACTGGCTGAGGGGCCTGCAAACGCTCGTTGTCTCCAGCTAGTTCTATGATTTTTTCTTCGGCTATTTCGGGACTACTATATTTTGTCATTGCCTCGGTCATGGCAGTTGCACCAGTGAGTTCATCAAGCCATACCCGCGCAATATAATAATCTGATCCGTCATTGGCCAAATCAAGGTTACCATTAAACTCAACCACTTTTGGACGAACAGCATACACTCGCCCCAGCACATCAACTTCATAGAGCAAGATTTCTGCCAGCTCATCAGCTGTAAAATTCGTCGTATCACTCACCGTCGTATTGAGACTGGGAGTATTTTTATCAGGCAAACAGCCCGCACCCAATAAAGCCAGGGTGATGCTTAAACCAAAGAATAGTTTTTTCATATATGATAGTATACCGCTATGTTGGAACAGATACAACTGAATAGTACGATGCACCACTGGCTACGCCGCCACAAGGATTTGGTCTTTCTGCCAATAGTTAAACTATGTGCTCAATTACAGATCACCCCAGTTATGGTTACAAGTGCTGGTGCGTTATTGGGTATGGTGAGCTTACCCTTATTATGGATAGACTATCGTTGGTTTGCCTTGGCACAACTATTGAGTTTGCTCTGCGATGGTATTGATGGATCTCTGGCACGCTACACCAAACACCCCTCAGAATTTGGTAAACAATTTGATTATACTGTTGATGTCAGTATCATGTTGCTCACCTACAGTGCCATGATGGTGTGGCTGGAACAACCCATTTGGGTAATTGGCCTCAACTGGTATGCCGGATTATGGGTAGTAAATTGGTTATTTGGAAAAATGATCCAACTGGCACCAATGCGATTGATGCTGACGTTATCAATTTTAGTCTGGTTACCACAACTTGGCTTAGCGCTGACTTGGGCCTATGCAGTCGTTATGTCGTTTGTGCTACTGAAGGCTTTACTATATAAACGTAAATGACTTCTCGTTTCATTTTGATTACTCGTTCGAACAATGCGGGATGAGATGGTAAAGGAAACATATAGCTGACAATTACGCAGCCGGGCTGACATTCAGCTACAAATTTTTTCATCAATCGTTCGCAAAATTTCGGCACCCACCAACCAACGATAGCGTCCACGTGGGATATATCATAAGTGAACATATCACCCTGTGTGATCTGTACGCGATTCATGTTTCTAATTAATTTTTGATTATACTCAACACCAAACAGTTCGGCTGTGGGGTGATATTTGCGTATAGCTAATAGCAGATGGCCTCTGCCACAACCGAGATCCACAATACGCTGCTTACCAGCTAACTCTGGTAATTGGGCTATTGCCTTAGCGATATACGCTGGAATGGGGATAAACGGCAAAGGTTGTTTAGCATAGCGCACAACTGGCCATAAACGATAAATTAAATACACTAAATAGATACATAAAACCAGCAGAAGAGATAAATATAATACCCAAATCAATGTAATCATTACTTGGCAGCATACCATAAATTATGTAAGGTGGCGGTGCGTCTACCTAGACCATCGCCACACCCGCTCCCTAAAATGAATAGACGTTAAGCAACTTTTTCTTCTTCATCCACCAGTACCGCTTCGGCCGGTGCAACGGCATCTTCGAAGGTTGGTAAATCAGCTATGGTCTGCTGAACGGCTGCCATATCGATACGTTGAGTAGGATCCTGGACGGTCATTTTTTTTGCCAACTCCCCCACTGTCTGCAAATACTCTGGCAATTTGCCTAATAATTCAGCCCGGTCAGACTGCAATTTAAGTGCATCATTGAGTTGCTCTGCGGATGGTTTACCATACAGTAGTTGCTCAATCACCACTCCTAATGAATAAATGTCACGCGCTATTGTCACTTGATTGCGCTCGGCATCTGTCACGTAGGTTGGTGTAAACAAGACCATCTTTTTTTGTGTCCATTCTGGCAGGTTAGTTTCTTTATCGCGAAATTTTGTTCGTTGGGCTGCTCCAAAATCAACTAGCCGTAGCCGACCATCTGCATGCTGCACCATGACGTTGTCCGGCTTCAAATCTAAATGCAGCACCCGTTGTTCATGCATCTGCGCTACCGCTTCCACCAATTGTCGTACCCAATTAAGCACTACCTCAGGGTTGTCCCGGGCCAGTTCACCCTCTGGTTGAATAAAATTATTTAAATCCGCACCGTCAATTTCTTCCATCACAATGGCGGCAATGCGACGATCAGGAGTAAATGGTTTGTGATCTGGATCAGGCAACAATGCACCCCCGTAGTAGTGTGGAAAGGGATGATCTGGCTCGTCACTGTCTAGATGATGTAAACTTGATATCTCAACCACAGCCGACCGAGCCCGAGTCACACTACCTTGCTGTGCCTCGGATGCGTCGGGAGGTAACGGTTTGTTTAAATAATCACGATCAAAGGTTTGAGATAGTTTGATGATATATCCTGGTTTGCCATCCAATGATGCACCAAAGACGGCACCATATCCACCGGCACCAACAAACCGGTCAAGTGAGTATGTTTTGCCTTGAATGGTAATGTTGGCACCCAATAACTGCTTCAGAACATCGGGACGCTTTTGTTCATCAAAAATATTATCTACGTGCTGAAATAAAACGCGACGTTCTGATTCTAAACGTTGCTTTCGCTCTTGTTGAGCTGGTGTGAGAGTAGTCCGTTCTTGTGCTGGACGGACATATTCTATAATACGTTGGGCATACTGCCAGGCCCGCTGCGCGTACCGTTCCCAATTCGAACGTTTTGGCTCTTGTTCGCCAGCCAAAGCCGCCTGTTCGGATGGAGACAACAATTCTGTTCCTCCAACCTGTTGCCGTGTTACTTTTAATTCACGTTGTTCTCTGGCCATAGCTTAACTGGCAATCAATTGTTTGACCGCCGCCAAGGCCGCTTGATCTTCTAATTCCTGCCAGCTCGTTTTTAAATGTTGTTCCACTTCCGCCAAGGTTGGGCGTTGGTCCGGATCGGGATTCACCATGGTGGCAATCGTTGCATCCAGAACACGCAATTCGCGAGAGAAGCCTGCCTGAATTTCCATGATATTTTCGACATCGGACAAACCATACACCAATTCCTGTAATGATACTCCTAAGGCATACACATCACGGGCTGGACTAGGAATATTATCTACATCGGTCCGGGTGGTATACCGCTTTGAATAGACTGGCATGAGCGGATCGGCCCACACAATTGGTTTAGCGCGTCGGCTGGCCCATTTCTCCGGTATCTGGCTGGCACCATAATCAAGTACAATCACATTATCGTCATCGTCGATCACGGCATTGCTGATCTTCACATCTAAGTGTAATACTCCTTTGTCATGCATCCGTCGAATGGCATGGATAAAACCAAGAACAATTTTTTTGAGTCGTGGGAGATCATCACGCATTGGCCCCTCTTCGCGCAAGACGCGTTGCAAATTTGGCCCATCAATGTATTCAATCACTTCAGCTGCCATACGCATATCCACTGTGCTACGATCAGCTAATGGATCTTGCATCAATTGTGCTTCGTACATAATAGGGAAAGGCGGCTCACCGTCATGCCGCTCTAATGGTTGATTTTGCTCATCATGTGTTAAACGATGCAATACAGCAATCTCTGATACAGCATACCTAGCTGTATTTCCGGCGCGTTTTTGTTCGATAGTTGGCTGTGCGGGCTGCCGCATCAACTTATGATCATACGGTTTAGATAGTTTAATCACATATTGCTTGCCGGTTCCGAGCTGTTCCGCTAAATACGCAATCCCAAAGTTACCCCGACCGATAAACCGCTTCAATTGGTAAGTATTATTATGTACGGTGACGAGCGCATCTTTGAGTTTGGCAGCCTCGAGTTTTGCTTC
>DOSP01000030.1:0-1519 GCA_003512175.1 Candidatus Kerfeldbacteria bacterium | reverse complement strand
GAGTAGACAATACCTCAGGTGATACTTTCTCAGACGATGCGACGTCCTGCGTCAACACTGTCCGCTCCTCCTCAGTTAATAACTCAACCCCACCGACCTGCTGGTCGGTCACTTTCAACGCATTATTATCGATACGGTTTGGTTCGCGAGAATGCATAGTATTATCAATAGTTAACCACAAATAATACTCTAAAAACAGGGTTTTGTCAAGCCTGCTTGGAAGCGGGGGTTGACAAGATTTTATCCTGTGATACGTTTAGCTGTTCTTTTGGTCGATATTGGGGAATAGGGCTGAAGGGACACTACAAACCATTTCTATGGCATTAACGATTGAACAACAAATCAGCAGTTTGCTGCGTGGGCATAAGAATATTTTAGTGTGCCTCCCAGCAAAGCCTACCACCGACGCGATTGCCTCTGGTCTTGCAATGTATGCGGTGCTGCAAAAATTGGGAAAACAAGCCAAAGTAGTGGCCGCTGGATTTGCGTTACCAGATAACCACAAGTTCTTACCAAAGAGTGATGAAATTGCGCACGAACTAACGGCGTTGAAAAAGTTTGTGATTTCAGTTGATGTCTCCAAAACGTCCGTGCAAGATATTCAGTACGATATTCAGCAAAACCGCCTGAACGTCTATATCACACCAAAAACCGGTTACTTTGAAACCCGTGATGTGTCGACGTCTTCGAGTGATTATGAATTTGATTTAATCATTGTGCTCGACAGTCGCGATTTGGCCAGCTTAGGAAAAGTGTTTGAAGATAACGCCGAGTTCTTTCACCATACGCCAATTGTCAATATTGACCATCATCCGGCCAATGAGCAGTTTGGTGAAATCAATTTCGTGCATGTTACCGCGACCAGTATTTCAGAAATTATTTTCGAACTATTGGAACATTTAGATTCTGGGCAAATGCTAGATGAGTACATGGCCACGCATTTGCTCACCGGAATTATTTCCAAAACCAAGTCGTTCAAAACTAATACGGTTACACCACGCTCGTTGGCCATTGCTAGCCATTTAATTGCCTCTGGTGCACGCCGTGAAGATATTGTGAGAAATTTATATCAGACGAAAACAATATCCGCCTTGAAACTGTGGGGGCGTGCCCTGGCCCACTTGCAGAGTGATCCTGATCGAAAAATGATGTGGTCTATCTTACGGCAGAGCGATTTTACCGAAACGGGTACGAGTCCACACGAACTAGATCAAGTGATCGACGAGTTGATTATCAATACACCGGATGCCCAACACGTCCATGTCGTGTATGAGCAAACCGATTCACAAGGTCATACGCAGATTAAAGCGGTCATTACGACGGCACCGTATATTCATGTCAGTGATGTGTTTCGCGATATGCACCCAACCGGCGATGCGGCCTTTGTGACTGTGACGATTCCGGTATCTACCGTCGATGCGGCTCAACAACTCATTCATGATCGGATCCAAGCGTTGGTGAGGTGACACCTTCCCCCTACCCCCTTCCTACCCAGGAAGGGGGAATTTTGTTTAATAAA
>DOSP01000011.1:1745-6359 GCA_003512175.1 Candidatus Kerfeldbacteria bacterium | reverse complement strand
ACCGCAGCCGCCGCGACTCCATCGAGTGAATCGGACGACTTTGATAATTTCGTATGAACGTATTCGTCCTGATTCCGGAATGAGTCATTTGCTGCTATGATGTGGCCATGTCTATTCGATCAGCCACATTTGTAAAGGGGATTGTTGGCACAGATGAAGTGCTGAACGATCACTACCCCCAGATTGCCTTTATTGGTCGATCGAATTCAGGTAAATCGAGCTTAATAAACTCATTGACCAACCAGAAGGGGCTGGCTCGCACCAGTTCGTTTCCTGGCCGCACCCAAGAAATCAATCTATTTTTCATTAACCGCAATACGTATTTTTTGGATCTGCCCGGCTACGGTTATGCCAAAGTCTCAAAAGATAGTCAGCGTTGGTTGCATAAAGTCATTCAGTGGTATTTATTCAAGTCCGACTATCAGCAGAAAGTGATTGTACTGGTACTGGATGCCAATATTGGTCCAACTGATCGTGATCTAGCCATGATTAAGCAGCTAGAAGCACATGACAAACAGTTCATTATTGTAGCGAACAAGATAGATAAAATTCGCCAGCCGGACTATCAAAAGCAGTTGACCCACCTTCAAGCCCTGGTCGGGGATCATGTGGTGATTCCATTTTCGACAAAAACACGTCAGGGAGTTCAAGAAGTACTCGAAGTCGTGTTGGACTCCGACGCGTTCAAGAAAAACTGATCCTGTTCAGTGATGCGTGGCTCCACCAGTAAGGCTCGCTGGTTCATACCACGTAGAAACAGACCACGTAGCGTACGGACCCGTGATAATGCGACATAGCCCATACCTGGGGCAAACGATTTAGATAAATCGACCTCCACTTCATCCAGGGTCATGCCCTGACTTTTGTGTACGGTAATAGCCCAGGCCAATCGTAATGGTAATTGGCTAATCTGAGCAATTTTCTTCCCATCGTTTTCGATCACCCAGCTTTCAGGATGCAGGGTAAGAATTTTTTTGTTGGAGGTTTTAATTTCCACCGCGTCAAAGCCAAAATCAATCACCGTACCCAATGTGCCATTGACGTAGCCCGCTTTAGGATTATTTTTCACACACATCACTACGGCGCCTTTTTTCAGGCAGAGTTCCTCGGGTGCCATACAGTATTTTTTTAACTGGATCACCTGGTCTTTCTTGCCCGAGCTGGTCATGTGGAAATTCTTTTGTTCACCCGGCAACGTGAACAGTTTCTCCATATTCATTTTGTCGACATCCACATTGTGGGTGTACAGGCGAGTTGGAGTAAGGTGTTTTGGTAACGGCTCATCCAG
This sequence comes from Candidatus Kerfeldbacteria bacterium, assembly GCA_003512175.1. GTDB lineage: Bacteria > Patescibacteriota > Patescibacteriia > UBA9570 > UBA9570 > UBA9570. Next base: position 5,071 of record DOSP01000011.1, on the reverse strand, counting down.
CCGGGCTTGCAACTGTTCAATAGTTTGCTCAGTCACCGTACTACTGCGGATCTCCTCTAAAATGGTTAAGAGGGGATCATCCGACTGGCGGTAGACGATATCTAAATAGCAGATCACCAAATTCAGTTCCTGCCACACCTTAGCTTCAAAAGCAAATTTGGCTGGAACACTGCCCCGCGTGATTGGTGGTAATTGAAAAAAGTCTCCAGACAGCACAACTTGCATCCCACCAAATGGGGTAGAGTTATTCCGGATGGTGCGCAGAATCAAATCGACTGAATCCAGTCGATCGGCATCAAACATCGATATCTCATCGATGATCAGCACATCCGTTGTGGTAAAGCGCTTGTGCAGATGCTGCTTTTGCAGTAATCCATCCAAGGCGTATTCTGAAATGCGATCAGTGATACCTAAACCAGACCAGGAATGAATCGTCACGCCACCCAAGTGCGTGGCCGCAATACCCGAAGAAGCCGTCACGGCAATTTTTTTGCCAGCGTGCTTGGCCCACTGAATAAAATCATTCAACACAAACGTTTTACCCGAGCCAGCTGGGCCGGTTACAAACACGTTTCTGCCAGATTGCAGGTACTGTAAAGCCTTAGATTGTTGCATGATGCTATCGGCGCTTTTTCTTAGCTGCCAGCATGGCTGCCTTAATCGCCAGACGTTTTTTCGTCTTGTGGGGGTGTTTCACCTTGTTGTGGATGCTGCCGAGGGCTCCGTATCGTTTGGCCATAGTGGAAATAACTTATGTGTAATGATACTATACTAGCATACATCTCGACATTGACAATATTCTATGCGTTCTACACCACCGGAAAGACCACGACTTCGACTGATCGAAGGAGCCAGCGATGAAAAATTAATGAAAAACTATCAGCGTGGTGACAAGGCAGCCTTTAATATGATTGTGCAACGTTATCAGGATTCGCTCATCCGTTATGCTGATAGCATCATCTCCGATCACGCACGGGCTGAAGAAATCGTGCAAGAAGTGTTTATAAAACTGACACACAGCCAGCACGATATTCAGATTCAGGCATTAAAAAAATGGTTATACACTGTTGTGCGCAACACTAGCTATAATGAAATACGTGATACGCACAGGCATGCCAGACTACAAGCTCAGCATTATGACGAAATACCATTCGGTCGCAGTGATACCATGACACCAGAAGAGGTATTGCACGAACAGCTGCAACATACTGCCGTTCAAGATCTGCTCGACGAATTAACAGAAATGCATGCCCAAGTACTTCGGTTACGTTATTTTGATGATCTAACAAATATTGAAATCGCGCAAAAACTGAATATAGAGCCGGCAACAGCGACGACACGACTGTTTAGAGCAAAACAAGCATTACAAAAACTGATCGATCGACAGAGATCACGAGAACAAGCGCTCTGAGTGGCTATGAAGATAAACATTCGTGTGACACCCAAAGCCAAACGTAATGCCATTCAGCAGGTGGATGATGCACATTACAAAATTTGGGTGACGGCTGCACCAGAGCAGGGGAAGGCCACCGCCGCAGCGCTTAAATTACTGGCCAAGCAGTTAAATGTTGCTCCGTCTTTACTGACCGTTGTCTCTGGATCTACGAGTCGGAATAAAGTAGTTGAAGTTTTATTCGACTGACCCTCTAATACATTCTATGCTGAGTAGCATAGAAGTAATTCCCAAGAAAAGTCACAAAATTGCTGTTGCCGTTATTATCGTGTGCGCAGTCACGGTTGTACTGGTATTGTCTACAACTTGAACTTTTTTTACTTGTGCCAAGCCGATTGCCTGTACAGTTACACCGAGTGTGAGTAATACAGCCAAGAGCAGACCATTTTTTACATTACGCATATACAATTACTCCACGGTAAATTGCACCGGCGTTAGTTGTTGTACAGTTGATGTATCTAAGGTGTTAATATCCTTAATCGCCGTGGCAACTGTTAGCTGTATTTCATATCGCCCGGCTTCATACATTTTTCTAGTGAATGTTGCACTGGCACCTTCCGGAATCACCGTCACGGTCGGCAAGGCAAAGCAGGTGACAGCCTGAGCCGCCGGAATGTTCCAGAAACTCACCGGGGTGATATCAAGGCCATCCCCAGCGCACGGATCTAAGTAATAGACGGGCCGTCGACCGTTGTTGGTGATCGTAATTTCAACCTGCACCCAGTCATTCTCACCCAAGGTGTATATGGTTTGATCAGTGGTCATGACCACATTAACCTCATCTGTACTGCGCCATTGCCAGTACAGTAATCCAGTCAAAATAACAAGTGCAACTCCGCTTACGCAACCAATCAGCCAAATAACCTTTTTGTTCAGCATAGCGTTAGTATATCACAAATACCGAGTTTTGCCGTTCTTGACAAACGCTTAATAGCATATTCTCGCTTCAGCGCCGCCCCTTTATTTTTACATCGTTCAACTTTTCGCTTCGAAAAGTCATTGCCATTTTTTCCCAGAAGTGCCATACTAAAAACATGATCATCTATCGCTCCATTATCTCACTCCTCAGTGTTGTTATTATGTTGGCTGGCACACTACCAACTCATGCGAAAGAACTCAAACCGGGGTTGTTATATCTGCACGGACATGTCTTGGAAAAAGTTGGAAGTCGAACATACAATGAATATAATTTGAAAAAGATTACAAATACCTTCACTGATGAGGGCTTCGTGGTATCTGCACCGCTACGCGATGCTGATCAATCGTTACGTGCAGAGATCAAAACTATTCAGCAGCAGTATAAGCAGCTGCGCAACGACCCGGCCGTGGACCGTGCGAATATCTATGTGATGGGCTTTTCGGAAGGCTGCAAATTGGCTGGCTTGGTCGTTGGTAAGGGCAAAATCACTCCAGCCGGACTAGTGTTGGCGGCCTGTTTTCCATCAAAAGAAGACAGTGGCCATAAGGATTGGCAAAGTGAGCGGAAAAATTACCAGAAAAACTTGCGCAATACCGATGGTCTAACCATGCCCACGCTCTTGTTGAGCAATCGATTCGACAAACAATCAAATACCAATGGTAACGAATTATCGGCTTTGCTTGAAGAGCAGGGCACGCCAGTTGCGCAACACCGCATTGCGGGCAGTGCAGGGCATGAAGTATTTTATGACCATACCACAACCTGGGTTAATCAGGTGAGTAAGTTTATTCGGCATCAGCGACCATACAAAAAACTATTTGAATAGCTTGGCTTATTCATATTAAATCTTTTGACTTCCAGAAGTAATCGTATTAAGGTTCTTTTATGGCAAAATACATTAGCACTATCTGCGTCTGTTTTATTGTGTCTATGCTTGCGGCTGGGTCGGCTCCG
>DOSP01000011.1:247-1673 GCA_003512175.1 Candidatus Kerfeldbacteria bacterium | reverse complement strand
TGCTTGCGGCTGGGTCGGCTCGAGCCGCTACGTTTACAGTGACAAAGTCCGCAGATACGTTGGATGGCAGCTGTTCGGCCAGTGATTGTTCGTTGCGTGAGGCCATTGCTGCCGCCAACACGGCCAGTGGAACAGATACCGTAGCGATCCCGGCCGGTACCTATACTCTAACCATTACTGGCAATGGTGAAGACGATAACGCGACCGGTGACCTCGATGTAACCACAACCATGAGCATTACCGGCGCAGGTTCTGGTACTACTACCATTAATGCCAACGGCGCTACCACATCAGACCGCGCCCTGCACGTCACTAGCACCGGCACACTGACCTTATCAGATGTCACACTCACCGGCGGCGGCTTAATTACGAATGGTGTCGGCGGTGGTGCCTTTGCCAATGAGAGCACCGCTACGCTTGATAGCGTATCTGTTACTAGTAGTACTAGTGGTGCAAACGGTGGCGGAGTGGGTGGCGGCGGCATCTATAACGCCGGAACATTAACGGTGAGCAATACAACGATCTCTAGCAACTCAGTGACAGCTGATGATGACAACAGCTATTCAAACGCGGGGGGCGGGCTATATGTGGAAAATGGCACCGTGACGATTACCGACACAACCATCTCTGGTAACACTGCGAACAATGACGGATCAACCACGGCTTTTGGTGGAGGTATTTACTTTCTGGCAGGGACGTTGAATTTGAATCGCGTCACTGTTTCTGGTAACACTTCAGGTGCCAATGGCGGCGGCATCTATGCCCCTAGCAGTGTCACGACCGTCAACATCACCAATTCAACTATCGCCAATAACACGGCCAATAGTTATGGCGGTGGGATCATTACCGGTGGCTATACCACTAGCGTTACCACCATTGCTCATTCAACTATTGTAAACAACACCGCCGATACGAACGTTGATGCTACGGGTGGGGGCGGTGGTATCTATGTGGAAAACGGAAATGCTTCACAAACCGCTACCTTCAATATTCAAGGTACCCTGGTGTCTGGTAATAGCGCTGGCAGCGGCACTGGGCCAGACTGTGATACACACTCTGCCGAATCGATTATTTCGCTGGGATACAGCTGGGTGCGTGACACAACTGACTGTGACAAACTGGTAACCAACGGAGCTACAGATACCACTGATGAAAATCCTTTGTTGAGTAGTGCAGGGTTAGCCAATAACGGTGGGAATACAAACACCGTTGCTTTACAAAGCAGTTCAGGTGCAGTTGATGCCGTGCCAACAGCCAGCTGTGATGATGCAGCTGGAGATCCGCTAACGCAGGATCAGCGCGGTTTGACCAGACCTGAAGACAGCAGTTGTGATATTGGTGCCTATGAGTTGGATCAAACCAGTCCAACCATTACGGTAACCGGCAATAACTCTGCCACGGCTGAATGCCGAGCAACCTATACCGG
>DOSP01000011.1:0-138 GCA_003512175.1 Candidatus Kerfeldbacteria bacterium | reverse complement strand
CCGCCGCCGATAATTTTGATTCCAGTGTCACTGTTTCTACTGGTGGTACGGTGGATACAACGACACTTGGTAACTACACGCTAACATATAGCGCCAGTGATAGCACCGGTAATGCCGCCACCCAAAAAACGCGCACGG
>DOSP01000081.1 GCA_003512175.1 Candidatus Kerfeldbacteria bacterium | reverse complement strand
GGCGGCTGCGGTGACTTGCCCAACAATGTGTTGCACGCGTCCCACTTGGCCGGAAGTTAAGCGTACCTTAATGCCTCGCGGGTGGACTGATTTGCTGGTGAGCAAATCTTGCACAATTCCTCGAGTTAATGTACCGGCGGACTGGTCTTTTTTGAGAACAATGTCCACTGCCAGGCCAGGGTAGATATCTTCCCGTCGGCTACCCGGCGAAATGGAAGCTGCTGATGATTGTCTCATAGAAATCATCATCGGCTGGAACATCAGCGGGTAATAACCCATTGGGGTGAGTCAGTTCATACACATATCCAGCCGTTTCTGTGATGACGGTACCGTAAGCGAAGTCGGCGATGTCATCATATTGGGCAGTAGTGTACACATTGATGCGGAAGACCTCGGCCGCGGTTCCGGGACAATCGAATGAAGCCAGATCAACTTCGTTGGTGTCGTAACAGTACAGATAGGTGGCGGTGACCCCATCAAATGGAGTAACGGCCACTTCGCTGAAGTTTGGAACGTGTTCAGTACCGACTTCGATAATGAAACTATAGTCTTCATTATACAGTTCACCGGCTGCAACTAAGCTAGTCAGATCATCATCACTGGGACCCACATCAACCGTCGTCGCGGCAGTCTTCACACATTCGACTTCTAAAATTGGGCATTCGGCCCCGTCATAACAGATTTCGTAGCCAATCACATCACTGCTTTTCTCATATCCGTCTGGGCAGACGCAGTATTTGTTATCCGAATCAACACCCACTTCAAATGGGCCAGTCACTGGGCACGTACCGCCATCACCAACAGTCGTGTTGGTCACTACAGTTGTATCGGTAGCACTGTTTGTTCTATTAGTTACATTCGTGTTGGTTGGTGCAGTTTGAACGCAACCAGTAACGAGGATGAGCGCCGCTACAAGAGCTAATGAATGTTTGGTCATATGCAATGATAGTTAATAATTACACTCAGTGTACCACAGAGTGACCCTGATGAAAAATATCCGCCCGAGGCTTACTCTCTCGTCCAGTAATCGGCGAAGAATTTGTTGTTGGCGCTCAACATTTCTAAAATATCGCCGCCCACCACAATTGAAGGCAAACCATTCTGGCGAATCAATAAATTTTGTTCACCAGCCGAATTGAGTGAAGCGGCATTGGTTTGCTGCACGTCAACGTTCGCTGCCGATGAACAATCATTGTTCCCACAATAAGTAATATAGAGTGGCCCACTCGCACCATTGGCATAATCACTGAACGAAAACAGTGGCTGACCGTCTGCTCCGATGGTAATATCAACATAGTCATCCACCGACGAAGCACTAGCATATTGCGTGGTAGCTACGCGACCGCTATCGCAGGTAATATTACCGCAATAAATCGTAATCACATTCGTGTCGTCGACAAAAACGATGATGGGAACCAAATTATCACTCATGGTAATAGCCGGCGTTTTGCCGATGACAGCTGACGCGTCTATTGTCGCTGTCGTAATCGCAGTGCAGGTAGCGTTATCGCAGCGCCCATAGGTCAGCACGTCTGGAGAACCGCTAGTCTCGTAAACCATCACGCCACGACCATCTAGGGCAGAGGCAAAGGCTACCCCGACACCAATGTTTCCTGAATCGACCGTCGAGGTGGTATTACCACTGCTACAGGTAGCGTTTCCACAATCAAAGATTTTGAGATCATCATTGGTATCATCAATATAAGCAATCTGTGGAAAGCCATCCGACCCTATAATCATGTCGACCGATTTGCCCACGGCTGTGGCCGAATTATCTAACGTAGATTTGGTATTACTGCCGCTGGCACAGGTTAAACTGGAACAATCAACGAACATTAAATCTCCTAATGCACTATCATAATACGCAATCTGCGGATACCCATCAGGTCCAACCACTGTGTCTATCTGATTAGCTCCGCCGGCACCCGTTGTAGTCACCAACGACGAGACTATAGTGTCGTTACAGACTTCGTTATTGCAGGTTACCGAATAAATAGCTGCGTCGGAGGCTTTGCCATAGACAACAAACGGTAAATTATCTGAACCGAACACAGCGGCCACGGCAGTAATAAATGTTTGTCCAGCTAGTTCGGCACTAATCGCTTTTCGACTAAAATAACTTGGCATTGTTAACGAGGTCGTGACATTTCTCACGCTCAAGCTCGAAAAATTTCCAGACGATGCAGTTGTGGCTCCAATAGTGACATCATTAATGGTACCCCCAGTTAGTGTCAGACTATTCGCCACTTCGTTATCATCCCATGGATTAGCCGTATTTACCCAATTAGCTGTGATGCTTTCGGCTTCATCCAGCATGGCGAGCGAACTCACATCAGTTAGATTATCTGACGACAAACTAGGTAGATCACCGGTTTCAATATCACCAGCTTGAATGGCGGTGGAGGCAAGTTCATCAGCATCGATACTGGTGCCAAGACTAGCCGAGATGGTTGTGCCGTTAATAGTTATGCCCGTTCCAGCTGAATAGGTGGTGTTGGTATCCGTGTCGGTATCCACAACAGTTGAGCTGATTACACCATTGGTAATAGCAATGCCCGTACCGGCCGTATAGGTAGTATTGGTGTCGGTATCGGTATCTGTATCAGTATCAATATCGTTGCCACATTCCCAGCTGTCACCATCAAACTTCGCCACTTGATTACTGGTACACCCCGCAGGTAAACCTGTGAGCGCGGCCACAATGGTATTCAACGAGCTCACGTCTACTCCGTCTACCGTACGATTGGCTGGTAAGGTAATATTCCCACGCACGGCCAAATTATCCTTAACCGTAACTGGTTGGGCACCCTTACGTTGTAAGGTGGCTACCTTTCCAACCATAATGATCGTTTTTGTTTTGATGTTCCCTAGGTTCGCTGCCCACAATGGAGTGACAACTATACCGAACGCAAAAAACGATATGATGATATATCGAAAGAGGTCTGATCGTTTCATAGGAAAAGGGTGGTCAATAATTAACCTACCCTTCTTTTCTCCGTTTGAAGAAGTGACGCGCCTTGTTTATAAGAACCTACACGGAGTGGCGTCCTGTTATCTATATTTGTAGAACAAGTTTACTCGTTCGTTGTGGTACTGTCAACCAGCGCCTGGGCATTTTTATAAGCAAAGTTTTCTTGTACCGCCGGATCCAACCGCGCAATAAAGGCGCGGCCGTAATCCGCTAGCCGCCGCCCGACTTTTTTGTTCAGTGTCCAGGCCGCCACCCCACCACGATCTGTCCCCCACAAAAATTGGTCGGGATGCGCCTCAATCACCGCTTGCCAGGTGGCTAAATCTTGTTGCAATAAGGTTTCATAGTCATCGGTTTTATCCAAGAAACTCTGGCTGGTTTCGTTTTGGTGCAACAAATATTGATCCCCATACAAATCATTTACCGTGAAGTAGATATTTGGATAGTCATCCATTAAATCGCCCACCTGCTGCTCAATTTGCTCACCGTGCACAATAAAATTCACATCGGGATACTGGGCCAGTACCTCCGCAAAACTATCTAATTGGTCCACTCCTGGGTGGAAATACACTAACAGCTTTCGCTTATTCACCACGGTATAGATCTCCAAAAAAATCTCGGCATTGGGATGATATGGATTGACCGCTTCACCGTCATGGCCATAGAGCGCAATCTCACCATAGCCTTGAAATAACCCATCATGACCTTTCAATAATTTCTTCAACCGATTAGCCGTCACTGTCGGCACACCACTTTGTTTACCCGGCGGATTAATAAAGCGTACGAACAAATCGGGATATTTGGCCTGAGCGCGTTCAGCCGCCAAATAAAATTCATCGAGCGGCGAGCCAACATAGATTGGAAAAAACGCAAAGGCCGACTTGGTCCCCTCTTGCTTCAAAGTACAGGCAATGTCCTTCATCGACATATCTTGCCACAGTACCGGGTTGCCATTATTACTGTCTTCCGGGGAAGGAATGTGCAAATGAGTATCAATCAGTGGGCCAGTGTAATAATCCGTCACTTTACCTTGCGTTCCTGGATAGACACAACTCGCTGCAACCACACTTGGCCCAACCACACCGAACAACAGGATAGTAAATACTATTCCACAACGCATACGCCGGTTGGATCAATAATCCCCTCTTCATCGCTATAGAAACAGGTATATCCGTCTGGGCAGGTTAATCCCGACGCTCCACCACAGGTTAAATCATCTCGTTGCATAGGTGAGTTTGATAACACGGTCCAGCCCATTATCCCAATCACACCAAGAATAATGATACCAATCACACCGAATCCAATAATGACTGCTAAAATCGGTGAGGTTTTCATACGGATTGAGTATACCACAGCTACACCGGATAAACTGGCCGCCGAATCATACGCCTCACCACGCGCTGCCTGAGATTAGGATGATACATAAAATGATACTGTTGCCACGGTGTGTCCGGATGATGCGCCAACCGATAGAAAAACCACCGGGCATACCACCAGGCTAGCCGTTCATACCGCACCAGGTGAAGATATTGTCGTACGGTATAGCTATGTTGATGGCCATGATACGATAATGCATAATCGTGCCCAAAGACATGTTCAGCGATATATTGAATTCTTGGCAAATGATCGACTGACGCCAAGATCAGAATGTGACGCCAGGGCTGCTCATCCAGCAAAGCCTTTGTATACAGCAGATTCCCTATCGTATCTTTCGATTGATCTTCCGCGATGAGCTGTACCGCTGCCGGCAAGTGTGGCTGAAGATACTGGCACATGACAGACGCTTCGGTGGCATGACTTGGATTCACCGCCAAGCCCCAATACTGTCCACTGCAGATTACTGCCTGAATGGGTTGCTGCCCGTATAAGCGAATAGCGTAGTCGAGTTCGTGACGAACCAAGTTGGGTACCATCCCACCTGGTTCTATGCCTTTGCCCAAAATGACGATTGCTTCAATCACAATTAGGTAAGTATAACAAATCTGCTATACTTACCCAATATGATGGCATTGGCTCAAGTTTCGGCCATGACTGTAGATTCCGTTGGTGTAGAACACGTAACCTATCAACAGAGTTACGATGACGTGCCAGTCTTTGGCGGGCAGGTCAAAATGCACTACAACCCAGAGGACGATCGACGCACCATTACCGGGAAAAGCCTCGATACTATTTCGGTTGATACCATTCCAACCGTGTCGGCGGATGCTGCTGGCAGTATTGCTCAAGAGTTAGCTGGCCAAACTGTCTCGGTCCGAAATAGTACGTTGTATGTGTTTAATGAGTATCTGATCAATAAAAATAAACCAGACCAAAGTGTATTAGTGTGGGAGATAGAAGTCTATAACCGTGAACCACTCGTCCATGACTATTATTATATCAATGCCCTCACGGGTGAATCAGTCTATCAGATTGCTGGAATCTATGATGCCGTGAACCGATTAGTGTATGACTGTTCCTACGGCGCGTATACTGGTGATTGCTATATCGATGCCTTAGATGGCACGACCGGTTATACCTACGGCCGATCCGAAGGCCAGGCGGCCAGGGGGGCTAATCCAAATTTCTTCATCACCTCCGACACAGACACCGATGATCTCTACGACTTGCTTGGCCAAGTTTATAACTACTACACCACTACATTTGGGCGGGATGGTGCGAATAACGCGGGCGGCATGGGAGATGGCACCTACTATGGTGCCACTACCACCACCACACTGACCTACTTAGATTACTACTATAGTAGTTACAACGATTACACTAGTTGCCCCAATGCTTTTTTTGATGGCGTTGGCACGCTGCGCTTTTGTGAAGGTTTAGTGACCAATGATATAGCGGGCCATGAGTATGCCCATGCCGTGAATTACTTTAGCATTCTCGACGAGACCGGAGCTCCGGCTGGTTTAGCCTATACCAATGAAACGGGTGCCCTGAACGAAGCCAATTCCGATGTGTTCGGTGAAGCTCTCGAGTATTATGCTACTGGTACCAACGACTGGTTGATGGGAGCAGATTCCGTCATTGGCACTTTGCGCGATATGGCTGATCCTACCACCGTGACGTATGTGGATGATAACGGTGCTTCCGTGCCGTACCCTGATCGCTATAACAGTGAGCAGTTTTACTGTGGTACCGGTGATAGTGGAGGCGTACATTATAACAGCTCCGTGGTCAATAAAGCGGCGTATTTGATGGCGGAAGGCGGCAGCTTTAATGGCTGCACCGTCACGGCGTTGGGCCGGGCCAAAGAAGAAGCCATTTTTTATCGAGCACAAACCACCTACTTCACCACCACCACCGATTTTAATGGGGCGTACACGGCGTTGCTGGCGGCCTGTGCTGATCTGTACAGTGATGAAGACTGCCAGGAGGTAGAGAAAGCCTTACGGGCCGTTGAGCTCGATCAGGCCGGCTATTGTAGTGGAGAAACAGGCACGACACCAGATTGTATCAGTGTTGATTCTGCACCAACCGTGCTGGCTGTGACATCAACTACCGCCAACGGATACTATAAAAAAGGCACCACTGTTGATATTGATGTGACTTTTTCCGAAACGGTTACATCCACCGGTGATGTGACAGTAACGCTCGAAACAGGCAGTACTGATCGCACCTGTACGTTTACTATTGCAGATGCCACAACTGGTACGTGTGACTATACCGTACAAGCTGGCGATACCAGCGCCGATTTAGCGGTGAAAAGCATCACTGGTACCATTGTCGATTCCAGTGGAGATAGTCTCACCGTGACCACACCCACCACAAATTTATCTGCTGGAAAACAGATTGTGATTGATACCACCAAGCCAACTGTACCAACTAAGCTCAAAATCTACAGTTCCAAAAAGAAAACCAAGCGCATCAAAACCATTAACCCTGATACCTACACAAAAATAGTCAAGGGCAAATCGCTCCACCCCTATATGGCTTGGTCGGCCGTTTCCGGTGTCACAAAATATTATGTAAAGTTTACTGATAAAAAAATGTCGCGCGCCAAACTACTGAACAGTAGGTACAAACAGACCAGTAGAAATCGCACAGGCAAAGTTAAACAAATCGGAAAAAAATATTATCTCTACATGCTACTGCAGGATCAAGCTAAAAATCGGTCAAAAGTGAAAACGCTACTCACTTATAAAGCCGAGTAAATCAGCTCACCCCGATAAGTGCCACCGAGCGTGTCGACTGGCCGGTTGACGCTGGTGTTGCTGGCATCAGCTGGGCAATTGTCGGCTAATTGCGCCGCCGTGAAGGTATTATTGCGAATCGTCGGGGCAGCGTCATTTTCGCAATTGATACTGAGGTTGGCATCGTGAATGGTATTGTTATTAATAGTATTCTCTCCCACCGTTTTCACCCCAATGGCCTGATGCCAGCAATGATAGATTTCATTATACGCAACGATGTTGTTGGTAGAAAAAATATCTACACAGCTCCACAAGGCATCATGAATTACGCTATTCATCACCCGCACATCACTACTGTTGATGTTGACACCGTTATGGGTATAAGCCACTTCGACATGATCCAATATACTGCCCCGCAATAGAATCAACTCATCCCAATCGGCGTAATCCGGTTTGGCTTGCGCCGAGGTAAATACAATTGGCTGCGCGGCGGTGCCTTGGGCGAACACTGTACCATACAGAGCATAGTGGGATTTTTTATAGCCTTCCCGACCAGTGGGATCATTATGATCGATGATGTATTCATCAGCAGATTTATTCCATTGGCTATCCACCACATCTTCACCTCTCTCAAATTCAACCCGGGTACCGGGTAAAAATGTTAACGTCGCCCACGGTGCCGCATAGACGTCACTCACCACCGTAATGGTACCGCTCAATTGCTGAGGCCGCACAATGAACCCACCTAGCGTGCCGGTTTCTACAACGGCTGGAGTGGTGACTGCCCACCACCCGCCCACCACCACCGCGACGAACACTGCCACGATGGCTAACCGCTTCATAGCACGAGATACATGAAGAAGAAGGAATCAGTACTATAGACCTCATTGGTAGCGGTATCGTACAACTCAACTTGGCCAAGCCCTAATAACGCATAGGTGGCCTGGCCGGCACTAACCGCATCTTCGGCACCAGACGTCAGGGCATCATTGATTTTATCATTCATCAAATCTTTCATTGGGTCAGAATAATCGCCCATCAGAGAGGCAAACACATCATCTAAACCGATCAGTTCCAAAAAATCACCCACCCAATCGGGTAGTACCATTTCTGGCACCGTTAACGTTGGGGTAATGGTTTTAGAATCATGTGCCACCATCGCCACCGAACGTGTATCAATCACTTCATAGCCAGGTAACGTGGCATTGGCATATTCTAATAACTTACTCTTGGCTCCCTTGGGATCACCGTCTACTTCGGCACCTAAATCACTCAATATCGATACCTGAGGCAAACTGAGTGACGTGCGAATTTTGAGATTGGCTTTTTTACCTGGGTTACTCACATAGTAACGTACATCCATACTACTGCCTGAACTATAGACGGGAATAGTGTCCAGATTATCAACCAAAATGCCCGGCACTACTTGCTGCACCACAAAATCTTCATCCTTGTAGGCCACCGTGCTGCCATCCGCACTTACGCCAACGGAGCCTGGGAAAGTTGGTCGATCAATTTGAAAGGCCCGATGTTTACCGCGGGGATAGTCCCAGTCGAAGAAGTAGACATAGTATAGTCCCTCAGCTACAACTACAAAATCTCCATTGGCAGACATCTGCATCGAAGTTTCTTGACCACTTGGCACAAACGTCCATTCTTGTTTGCCGGTACTCCCTAGGCCATAATATTTCTTGTTGGTCGTTAACATGACACGTTTTCCATTACTCGACATCTGCACGCGTGGGGTGTTGGTGCTTCTAAAACGTTTTTTCCAGGTTAATCGGCCAGTCGTCATATTTATGCCTCGTAAAATCGATACGTCTGTACCAGTTTCACCATCATCCACAATGGCATAGCCACGCGTGGCATTGGCATTGAGACCAACAGTGGTAATGGAGACACTGGTTTCCTTCTCCCAGACGAATTCATCACTTGATAAATCAATCAAGGCGTAACTATAGCCATTTGACACTATGGCCGTCTTACCATCTTCGGTCATGTCAACTACATCCACAAAACCACCATCCGTTAACGTCCACCACCGCACATAGTCGCTGGACGAACGATCCCACGAACCAATACTCGATTGCCGATTACCGGCCACAATGGTTTGGCCATCTTCAGAAATATCACAGGTATCCCACACATAGATATCATCCTCGCCATAGGTCCAGAGTAATTCTTGTTGCTCGATGTCCAATAGCCAAACTGAACTACCGCAAGCCACGGCGGTACTGCCATCACCAGAGACATCCACATCAAATATTCGATCATCACCATTATCATCCCAATTCCACACTGGATTATCATCATCAACACTGAACACCACCACTTCATCACTGGCCACTACACTGGTACCGCCAATGCCAATTATGACTGATCCATCATCTGACAGAGAGGTTTGTGTGAGATGATAGTTATCATTTCCACTGGTATAGGTGTAACTGTCGTAAGCAAAACCAACCACCGGCCAACCCAACGCGAGCGCCATCAGCCAACCGAAAGAACGTACCATACTAGTTAACCGTCACTTTGACCACTGCACTGACCAAGGGTATGCTGGTTGTGCGATATTTGGCTCTGTAGCGACTGGTTTTACGTCCTGTGTAGGTTTCATTGAAATATCCATCTTTGCCGGTGGTGAGCGTATCCACTTTTGTATACGTTGTTTCGCCAGCTTTCTTGCGCCATATTGTCACCGTTTTATTCCTCTTACCATTTTTCAACCAACCGTACAGTCGGAATTTTTTACCTTTATTCAGAGTGGTTTTGCTGGAAGCCAAACTAATCGGCAACTGTTCTTGCACGGTCAGTTCTTTCGTGACTGAGCTACTCGCTACACTGACACTAGTAGATGTATCGCTAAACACCACGTTAATATCAATATAGGCACCACCATCCACTTCAGTCAGGCTCAGGGACGATTGGCTATCACCACTAAACACCGCTAAGTCCTCCCATGTTAACTCTCGACCGCTATACTGACTTAATAAATCTTTAATACCGGTCGGCATAAACATGTGAAGGAAACCCGTTTCACCGGCTGGACCGGTTAATGAATAACCAAAAGCTGGGGTGTCTTGCTCTGGAGATGGTGGAATTAACGCCCAATCTTGGACATTGGTTGACAACCAAAAACCAGTCATTTCCTCAGGCGGACCATCTTCACCTTCGGCTACCACCCCCACTAACGCTACCAACCCAACATTACTGGGCATATCATTGACTGATTTTAAACCACTACCTGTAAAGGTGACTGTCACTGTACCGGCGGTAGCATCATATTCCCATGGAGTATCTAACGACATATCTCCACCCGGTGTAATCACACCAGCCGGTGATTCATCAGCGGTGAACACAGCCGTGTATTCAGTATCCTCTTCAATACCAATCCAACCAGCAACCACGACACCATCGGGAGCATCGGTTATTTGGTCACTAATATCCTGTTGCGGCTCTGGACTGATACTTTGTAACTCAGCCGTAAAGGCCCAACCGGATAACGGCAAGGCTAAACTGACACTGAGACCGAGTGCATATTTGATGCGTTGAAACATACTACGTTTGTTTTAATGGTAAAAAGCCTCATGAGCTTTTTAGATCTACACAAAGTATAGCTTATCTCACCCGGTTTGGGCAATCCACCTTCTTACAAATCAAGGAATGCTCAGCATTTCCGTGTACGGTAACCAACTCCCGGCAGGAACGACATTTGACTTCAATTTCACCATCAACTACAAAGCCTTTAAACAGCAGCTTATGATCGTTTGGACAGCGATATTCTTCGGCACAGGCGATATTCATGGCAAGAGTATACTCTGTCGCTTATTTTTTTGCTAGCCCTGGCTTGCCCAATTCTGCTCAATAAAGTCAGCCCGGCCAGAACCACGTTTGTACATAGTGTATTGTAGTGGACGTTTTTTGTAGTAGCGTTGGTGTTCCTCTTCAGCTGGAAAAAAACTGACGAACGGCTCAATCACCGTGGCGATGGGACTAACAAATTTTTTCGAATCGCTTAACTGCCGCTTTGATTGTTCAGCCAGACGGTGTTGTTCCGGGGTGTGGGTGATTATGGCCGTGGTATATTGATGGCCACGATCGGCAAATTGACCACCTGGATCAGTCGGATCAATATTTTTCCAAAAAATCTCCAGTAATTTTTCATAACGAACAACAGTTGGATCATATTGCATCGTAATGCTTTCCCGATGTTGGGTGCGACCGCTCGCTACACGCTCATAGTGGGCATCATCGGCCGATCCGCCAGCATAGCCAACTTGTACGTTGCTCACTCCCGCTTCCGCTTCGTACGGACCTTGTAGACACCAAAAGCAACCTCCAGAAAATGTAGCTTGTTCCATCTGTTTATGTTAGCATATGGGTATGGAACAACAACATACACTCAAAGGGTACGCCACCCCAAAGCATGTGTTTTTACACTTGCTGATGATCGCCATGCTGTACATCAGCGTGATTGCCTTCATCACTCTCTATTTTCAGTATGCCAACGAGATTTTTTTTGATACGGCCTTCACCTTCCGCGAATCAATCTACGGTGGCATTCGCTGGGGTAGTTCCGCACTGATTGTGGCGTATCCTGTATTAGTCTATCTCACCTGGGTATTACAAAAGGAATTCAAACTTCAGCCAGGCTTGCGCGACATGAAAACCCGCCGCTGGTTGCTGTATTTTACCCAATTTTTGACAGCCATTACGATTATTGTTGATTTGATGGTATTGATTTATGAATTTTACGGTGGTGAAATTACGGCACGGTTTGTCAGCAAAGTCATCGTGGTGTTGGTAGTGGCGGCTGTTGTCTTAGGATATTACCGCTGGGAACTGCACCGCAGTGATGCCGTGACCAAATTACCAAAGATCATGGCCAGTGTGGTGGGAGCAGTGTTGTTAGTGAGTATCATTGCTGGCTTCTTTATTGCCGGCACACCAGCGGAACAACGCGGTAAACGGTTAGACGACGAACGCATTAACGGACTTATCCAAGTCCAAAATGCCGTGCTGAGTTTTTCTCAAACACAGGAAACATTACCCGCCACTTTAGCTGCTTTAGAAGTCTGGTCTGGATCTCTCCCTAATGATCCAGAAAACGATGAACCCTATGAGTATGTGAAACGGTCGGATACGACGTTTCTGCTCTGTGCTACCTTCGACGCTGAAGAAACCGAAGATCTGTATGAAAATTACTATGACTATGCCGTCAGGGAAAAAACCTACACACAATTAGTGGGTGGGAGCAGTTGGCTTCATCCGGCCGGGAATTATTGTTTTGACCGCACGGTTGAATTTAGGCCGGTCGCCGAATAGGATCTTGTTGCGCTTCGGCTAACATGGCGCCCAAAATGTGTTTAGTGATGCGGGCGGTGCGTTGACCTTCATCTGGTAAGTTATATTCCACGACATCACCCACAAACCGCTGACCGGTGCGATGGTTGTGGACACCTAACCGTAAGCCATGCTTCGTGCGGGCCTGCTGCATCGCCGCTGGAATCCACGCCGCTGGAATGCCGTAATACGATGTACCGGCCCAGGGTTTATAATCGGTGCCAGTGTAGTGTTGTTCGGGCAAACGTAGACCATCTAAATCAACTGAGATATACACCTCGCGAATACCGTTAGCCTGCCATTGGGAAAAGATAGCGTCTAACGCAGCTAGTAACTTAGTTTTGTCTGGCTGATCACGACTGTATAATTCTTGACCAGGCACAATATCATAGACATATCTGCGTTGCCCTTTTGGTACGTCTTCTTGAAAAATTGGATCTGTCCCCAGCACTGCAACGGCATCCACTAATCTATGTTCTAAAATATATTGCATGACATTACTTTTTGACACGTATATTCCAGTTTTCCCAGTTTCAATATTTTCCATGTCTGAATGATGGTCGAACGACAGAATAGCCCGTTGGGTGAGCCCCCACCC
>DOSP01000084.1:6778-7057 GCA_003512175.1 Candidatus Kerfeldbacteria bacterium | reverse complement strand
CCCGGAAGTGCGGGTGTTTGATCAAGACTTTACCCAAACCGCTAGTTTTACGGCCCTGAACGGCAGTTTTGATGGGGGTATGGACGTAGCCGTTGGTGATGTGGACGGTGACGGTGATGATGAAATTGTGGTCGCAGCCGGACGCAGTGGCGGCCCAATGGTACAGGTATTTCAGGGGGATGGTACATTAATTGCTCAGTGGTTTGCCTATGCCGAAACGTTACGGACTGGTGTGAAAGTAGCGGTGGGTGACTTGAATGGTGACGGAAAAGCCGAAAT
>DOSP01000084.1:5727-6705 GCA_003512175.1 Candidatus Kerfeldbacteria bacterium | reverse complement strand
TGGTGACGGAAAAGCCGAAATTGTCACTGGCGTTGGGGCCGGTGGTGGTCCACAAGTGCGGGTGTTTGATGTCAGTGGCAATCCCAAATTCGGTAACGGTTTCTTTGCTTTTGATAGTAGTTTTCGCGGTGGTTGTGATGTGACAGTAGGAGATTTTAATGGTGACGGAAAAGCCGAAATTGCGGTGGCCGCTGGCCCAGGTGGTTCTCCGCACGTGCGGGTATTCACTCGCAAGGGCAGATTCTTAGGAACTGAATTTCGTCCGTTTGCCAGCGACAATACCGGCGGCGTGTCACTAGCCACAGCCAATGTGGATGGCGGGGATGATGATGAATTAGTCATGGCTATCCAATCGGCCGGTGAAGCTTGGGTGAAAACCTATAAAAATGATGGAACGATTCTGGGGGAATGGAAAAGTTTTGCTGATCTCTATAGTGGTGTAGCGATTGGCGCTGGTGATATCACCGGTGACGGGAAAGACGACATCGCTGTGACACCGCGACAAAGTGCGGGGCCACATGTGCTGTGGTACAAGGGCCATGGCAAATATACTGGCGATAATTTTTTTGCCTACCCTGAAGATTTTCGCGGTGGAGTAAACATCGCTACCGGTGACGTCAACGGTGATGGGGCAGTAGACATTGTCACAGTCCCGGGTAAGAATCGGGCAGCTGGCCGGGCCGACTTAGTACGCTATATTGATGTCGACATTTCCGAACAAACTACCCGGGTGTATGAATATGGCGAGCTGGTGCGAGAATTCTTAGTCTCAACTGGTGTCACAAAATATCCCACCACGCTTGGTGAATTTTCTGTGCGGAAGAAAATCTACATGATGGACTATCGTTGGGAGTATGGTCCTGATCATCCAGACAATTACGATATTAAAGATGTGAAGTGGAATCTATCTTTTAATCCGGCTGATCATCAATATTTGCATTACGCCTATTGGCATAATAACTTTGGCCATCCCATGAG
>DOSP01000084.1:4827-5673 GCA_003512175.1 Candidatus Kerfeldbacteria bacterium | reverse complement strand
TATTGGCATAATAACTTTGGCCACCGCATGAGCCATGGCTGCGTAAACATTAATGCCACCAATTCCGAGTGGTTGTATAACTGGGCGAACGTCGGTGATCCGGTGATTGTCCACGATTAATATGCTGTGGTTGTTCATTGCTTACGCTGCCACCCTGCCTCAACCCTCTGATGTGGTGTTTGTGCATGCCGATGTTGCAGAAGAACAACAGGATGATTTTAATTACATCTTTACCGTGGATGGTGACGACGCCATTTATACCTGCCAAGCCAATCGCTGCAGTTTAAGCGACTTCCGAGATCAGCCAGTGGTTACGGCTACCTTTTACCAGTTACCTGAGGGGTACCAGCGAGTGGCCACGGTGGTAGATCAATCAACCTTAGCCGAATATCGAGCTAATGCTGTGCAAGAGTTTCGTTTAGAAAATATCGAGACTACATTGGCCGCAGCGGGATCAAATCGGAGTTATCATACCGTCACTATTCAAGCGGACGGTAATTTTGACCAGGATACAGTCAGCCAAGAACGTAATGCTACAACCGACGTAGCGGCTGAAGGCAAGTACCGTTGGGTGTGGTGGTTAATTGGCGGTGGAGTAGTGATAGCAGCCGGGGCCGGGTTCATATTGTGGAAACTACGCTTTTAGCCTATACTACTGCCTTATGACCGTCCGTCAGAAACTGTGGGTAGCCTTTGGAGTAATCATTATTTTGGCCGCCGGAGCAGCCGTGGTGGATTATCCCAATGGTCCAGACATCACCTGGAAAGGGGAGTTGGTACGCGAACTGAAGGTTCAACTGGGGTTAGATTTGCAAGGTGGTACCGCGTTAGTGTATGAAGCCGATT
>DOSP01000084.1:0-4713 GCA_003512175.1 Candidatus Kerfeldbacteria bacterium | reverse complement strand
GGCTGGCGAAGAAACGGAAGCCCTAGCTGGCGTGCGAGACGTGATTGAGCGTCGAGTCAATGCCTTTGGCGTGTCTGAACCGATTGTGCAAACCAGCCGGTCTGGCGATAACTGGCGCGTGCTGGTTGAATTGCCCGGAATTACCGATGTCAACGCCGCTATTAAGGAAATTGGTGAAACCCCCACACTAGAATTCAAAACCGAGGCACCCGAGCAAGATCTGTCAGATGATCAGCTGGGCTTCATTCAAAGTCTCAATGATCAAACTAAACAAACGGCCCAAGCTGCCTTTGATCAGGCCAAGTCCGGTAGTGATTTTGCCCAATTAGTTACGGATAATTCAGGTGAGAACCTTGGCTATGTGTCACGCACAGAACTGAATCAGACGGTAGCTGATGCGGCCTTTGCAGCCAATCCTGGTGATGTGATTGGCGTGATTGAAAACGATGAAGGTTATTACGTCGGTAAAGTCGAGGATAAAACAACTGGGGTGCTCGATGTCTTAAATGGCATTCTCACCACAGCCCCAGATGGTGCGGCCAGTGTTGAAGCGGTCAAACTAAGCTTAATCACGTTTCAAAAATTGCCTTTAGATGCCAGTTTGTTTGGCGCACAGTATCAGCCAACCGAACTCACCGGTAAGCAGCTAGACAATGCCGCTGTTCAATTTGATCAAACCACGGCTGCTCCAGTAGTGGCCCTCACCTTTGATAGTGAAGGAGCTGATTTGTTTGAGCAAATCACTAGTGAGAACATCGGCAAGACCATTGCAATTTATTTAGACGGTGAAGCTATTAGTACACCGGTGGTCAATCAAGCCATTGTGGGCGGCGAAGCCATTATTGAAGGAGACTTCACCGTTGATGAGGCCAAAACCCTAGCGCGACGTTTAAATGAAGGGGCGCTGCCTGTGCCAATTTCGCTGGTGAATCAACGTAACATTGGGCCAAGTCTTGGTATCGAAGCACTGGAACGGAGCGTCTTTGCCGGGTTATTAGCCATGGTGTGCTTAGCTATCTTTATGATCGGTTATTATCGCTATCCTGGTCTGATTGCCATGGCCGCGCTCACTGTCTATGGTTTATTGCTCTTGGCTATTTTTAAACTCTGGCCGATTACTCTAACACTATCTGGTATTGCCGGATTCATTCTTTCACTGGGTATGGCCGTTGATGCGAACGTATTGATTTTTGAACGGACCAAGGAAGAATTACGACGGGGGAAAGATTTGCAAAGTGCCATTGATGACGGCTTCAAACGAGCTTGGTTATCGATTCGTGATTCAAATGTGTCCTCACTGATTACCTGTGTGATTCTGACTTGGTTTGGGACATCCGTGATCAAAGGATTCGCCTTAACGTTAGCGGTTGGTATCGTGCTCAGTATGTTTACGGCCATTAGCGTCACGCGCACATTCTTGAAAGTATTACCGCTGAAAGTATCAAAACTATGGGTATCGTAAGACTGCGCTCACTGTGGTATGGCATTTCTGGTCTGCTGGTGGCCGCTAGTATTTTTGTGATTATACTGTATGGATTTAATTTCGGTATTGATTTTACCGGTGGTACGTTGTTGCAAATGCACTATACATCTACCCGGCCAACGGTGGCAGAGATCGAAACTCAATTACAGCCACTCAATTTGTCTGAACTCCATATTGAACCAGCCAATACTGATAGTGTGATTATTCGTACATCGTTTATTCAGGATGATCAGCGCGTGGCCATCCTGCAGGCCTTAGGAGAGACGGCCGTAGAGGATAGCTTTGAAACGATTGGCCCAACCATTGGTGAGGAGCTCCGTCAAAAAGCGATCAGCGCCGTCATTATGGTGATTCTGGCCATTGTTATCTACATTGCTTGGGCGTTTCGTGGCGTTTCCAAAGGTCCAGTGCCATCGTGGGCGTTTGGTTTATCGACCATCCTCGCGTTGGTGCACGATATTATCATTCCATTAGGCGTATTTGTAGTGCTCGGCGAGTGGTTGGGAGTAGAGCTGAATGTCATGTTCATTACCGCCTTGCTCACTATTCTTGGCTTTTCAGTACATGATACTATAGTGGTGTTCGATCGGATTCGTGAGAACTTACGGCGCAGTGGCGGTAGCTTTGCCGAAGTGATTGGCCAAAGCATCCAACAAACCTTCATGCGTTCGCTCAATACTTCTGTGACGGTGCTGATCGTTTTAGCGGTACTGCTGTTATTTGGTGGTGAAAGCATCCGCTATTTTGTGTTAGCCTTAATGATTGGCATTACCGTTGGTACCTATTCGTCCATTTTTATCGCCAGTCCATCACTCCTGATTTGGCAGAAACTGCTCAAAAAGGGTTAAACAACATTGTTGACAATATGTAAAAGATATGATATACTATTGTTGTTATGTTGGATCAAACGGGTTCCATTCTCGATCGCATCATTGCCAGCAAAGAAGATCAAGAAAAGCAGGATTTTCAGCCATTAGAGCTGATTAGCGCCCTATTGTTAAAGCTGTCAGACAAGGAAGCCGACGTCTTGAAACGACGCTATGGGTTGAATGCGGTAGTCAAAGAAACATTAGAGGCAATTGGTGCATCTTATCATGTGACGCGTGAGCGCATTCGCCAAATTGAGAACCTGGCTGTCCGGAAAATGAAAGATGATAACCAATTTCATCAATTGATTCGCCCGGTTGAGCATGTGGTCGTCAGCACGTTAGAAGAACATGGCGGTATCATGAGTGAACAGCATGTCTTGAACGAATTAGCCACTGGTCAGCGCACCACGGAATTTGACCAAGCCATGGTCTTCATTTTAACGGAGTTGCTCGACGACCGGATTTCAAAAGTCGGGCCAGATAAAACCTTTGTGAAAGGCTGGCGCACCAAAACGGCTGATTTGGAATTTATTAGTCAAACGCTCGAATTACTGAGTAACTCTATTCGAGCGGCCAACGTGCCACTTGATCTGACAGCGTTGATGGTTGCCATTCCTGGCCAGGCCTTGACTGAGAAAACCGTTTTAGCAATGCTGGAAGTGAGTGCGTTGATTGATCATAACCCATTTGATGAGTACGGTCTGCGGGAGTGGGGGAGTGTTGTGCCCAAGCGCATGAACGATAAGATCTATTTGGTCTTGAAAAAGATAAATAAGCCGATGCACTTTGTGGATATTGCCAAAAAAATTACCGAAGTGTTTAAAAAAGAAGCCTATCCTCCCACGGTGCATAATGAATTAATTTTAAATAGTCATTACGTGCTGGTTGGCCGAGGCATCTATGCGTTGAAAGAGTGGGGTTATGCGAAAGGCGTAGTGGCCGATGTGATTGTGGATGTCTTGAAACGTCGGGGCCAAACTATGACCAGAGACGAAATCGTGACCGCGGTATTAGCTCAACGCATTGTCAAAAAAAATACAATTCACTTGGCACTCACGAACAAACACTTATTCGCAAAACAGCCGGACGGCCGTTATCTCTTAGTCTAACCGTCTATGTCGCCAGCTCTTGAAGCTATCCTGCAGGAATACGGCAGCAATCCCTTTCGAGCCATGTGGTTTGTATTTGGGCACGGCGGCGCCTTGATTTTGATTCCAATCATGATTCGGATGGCTACAACCGGTTGGTTGTTTTGGGCGCGAGAAAAATTCAAACATCACGTGCCACATACTCTATTCAAGATTGAAGTTCCGCAGAACAATGAACAAAGTATGAAGGCGGTGGAGCAAATTTTTGTGCAGCTATACGGTATTTATGATGTCCCGGACTGGCATCAAAAGTGGTGGCTGGGGTTTGACCAAGAACAGTTCTCCCTCGAACTGGTCAGTGAGGGTGGATATATTAACTATCATGTCCGCGCGCCCACTTACTATAAAGAGTTGGCTCAAGCGGCCTTTTACGCACATTATCCCGATGCCATTTTGACCGAGGTACCAGATTACACCAAAGACATTACCGTAGAGATGATTAATACGGAAAAAATCAAAGTGTGGGGGTCGGAGATGAAATTGGAACGAGCCGATGAATTTCCGATTAAAACGTATCCAATGTTTGAACATCAAATCGCGCAAAAATCGGTTGATCCGTTTGCCAATATTTTGGAATTCATGAGTCGGCTGCAACCCGGGGAAAAACTGTGGTATCAAATCATGATTCAGCCAACTGATCTTGGTCATTTGAAAGAAATTGCCCAACATACCATTGATACTGTCGTCGAGCCAACCGGCGCCGGCCATATTGGGCCGGATATAGTGGATCGCATTAAAGACGGCATTACGTTATTGTTGGCCGGATTGGATAAGGCTCTGTTTGGCGGTGAAACCGTAACGATCAGTCACGAAGGGCCGGAGCGTTTAACAGAGCGGCAACGTTTAACTACTCCTGAGCGTGAATTAGTTGAGGAAGTGGATAAAAAAGCTTCGCGTTGGCCATTTCATACCAAAATTCGTTTCATGTACTTTGCTTCCCCAAAGATTTTTGATGATAAGAAGGTCCGTCGGGGCATGATTGGAGCACTGAAATTGTATCGCTTCATTAATGCTTTTGAAGAAGGTAAGCTCACGCGGACGGATTGGAAAGTGTTACCATGGCGATTTTTCTTTTCGCGACGGCGGTTGATTATGCGGGCGCGACGGATGTTTTGGGCGTATCGGTCCCGTGACATGGAACGTGGTGAACATGAGGGTTTTATATTATCCACCGAGGAACTGGCTAGTATTTTCCACTTTCCACAAATTGAAG
>DOSP01000065.1 GCA_003512175.1 Candidatus Kerfeldbacteria bacterium | reverse complement strand
TTACCAAACATCACACCAATTTTTTGACGAATTTGGTTAATAAAGATCACGGTCGTGCCACTCTTGCCGACTATGGCGGTTAACTTTCGGAGCGCTTTACTCATTAACCGAGCTTGAGCACCCATCTGCATATCCCCCATCTCGCCTTCAATTTCTGCTTTGGGTGTTAAGGCTGCTACGGAATCGATCACAATCACATCCACGCCGCCGGACCGAACTAACGTTTCAACGATATCTAAAGCCTGTTCACCGGTATCTGGTTGGGAGATCAGTAACTCTTCGACATTCACACCAATACGTTTAGCATATTCCGGATCTAAGGCATGTTCGGCATCCACAAACGCTGCAATACCGCCACGTTTTTGGACTTCCGCAACGATGTGTTGCGCCAAGGTAGTTTTACCGGATGCTTCTGGCCCATAGAGTTCGACGACCCGACCTTTTGGTACACCACCAACGCCAAGGGCGAGATCAAGCGAGATACAACCGGTCGGAATAACTTCTACCTTCATCTGTGTGGCATCACCTAATTTCATGATGGCGTTATCGCCAAAGCGTTCACGAATTTGGGTAATGGCTGTTTCGGCAGCTTTGATTTTAGGATTTGATAACTTTGATACTTTAGTCATATGTTCTTACTTAATTAGGTTGATCTTCAACGTAGATTTGTAGATATTGAATATGTGGTTGGCTCCGTTTCGTTTTGGCTTCAATTTTCAGCAGGTTACTGCCGGACTGAAGAGACATTTGTTGGCTGAATTGGCCCGTGGGTAATACTGGAATCACCTGGTCGTTTATTGAGACTACCGCTTCTGGATCGGTTTGTCCAGCCAAGGTAATGATGCGATCCGCATAGGCTAACTGGTTAGGAAGTTCCACCACTTCCAGTCTCGGTGGCTCCACAATATTGGTTATTTCTAAGCCGAAGTATGCTGCCAGCGCAATCACCGCGAACAGAATAACCAAGCCAATGACCACCCGCATTAACTGCAAGGGCTGTTTAGCCAGATACCGTTTTTGGGTCGGAATATCGGGAGTGTGTTGATACACCTTGAGCTCAGCTTCTAGCAGAGGTTGAATGGTCAACCAGTTTAAACCAAGCAGTTTCACATACCGTTGTACGTAATTTTTTACAAAGACGCCACTGGGCAGGGCCGTATAACGACTCTGTTCAATGGCTTCAATGTACTCCGGTTTAATCCGTAATTGTTCGCTGACCTGTACAACCGAGTAGTGACTCTGTTCCCGTACTTGCTTCAACTTCTGACCAAGCGTAGCGGCATCTGTGATGGCGCGTTGATTAAACTGGTCCATCTTCTTCCTCGCTGTCATCAGCCTCAGTGGCTAAAGGAATGTCGTCATCGCTGGGTAGGGTATCAACCAAGGCATCAGCTGAGGCTAAAATCTCGCGTGGTTTAGCCCCATCCGCTGGACCAATAAACCCTTGATCTTCTAGAATGTCTAACAAGCGAGCGGCCCGCGCATACCCAATGCGCAAACGTCGTTGCAAGAGTGAGGCAGACGCTTTCTGTGATTCCACAATCACTTTTTTAGCCGAAGGTAGCAATTCATCATCTTGATCACCATCAGTAAAGGCTTGTGGTAAGGCGCTGCTGGTTTGACGTTCGACCACTTCGGTATCGTAGTCTGGCCCGGCTTTCTCTTTCAAGTAGTGTACTACATGATTGACTTCTTCTTCAGACACAAAGGCTCCTTGTAACCGACGTGGTTTGGATGAATCGGTACTCATGTACAGCATATCACCACGGCCAAGCAACTTCTCGGCACCAGACATATCAATGATGGTACGGGAATCAACAAGTGAGGCAGTAGCAAAGGCACACCGGGTGGTGATATTAGCTTTAATCAAACCAGTAATCACATCAACGGACGGACGCTGCGTAGCTAACACCAAATGAATACCCACAGCGCGGGCCATCTGCGCTAAACGGACAATGGCGGCTTCTACTTCACGTGGTGCCGTGGCCATCAAATCTGCTAACTCATCAATAATGAAGACAATATATGGCATGGTAGTCTCCGGATTCGTTGCATTGTAGCTGGCAATATCGCGTCGTTTGGATTGAGCTAACACTTCATACCGGCGGTCCATTTCGTTCACTGTCCACTGTAAGGCATTGATGGTTTTCTGAACGTCCGTAATGACTGGGGTGAGCAAGTGCGGAATGCCATTATACATGGTGAATTCCACACGCTTCGGATCAACTAAAATGATTTTCAAATCATCCGGACCGTTTTGGTACAACAGACTAACCAACACCGTGTTCATACAGACCGATTTTCCAGAACCGGTGGCACCGGCAATGAGCATATGCGGCATACCACCCAGATCTGCCGTAAAGGCTCTGCCCGAGACATCACGCCCGAAGGCCAAAGTGAGATTAGTTTTGCGTTCTTTAAACTCCGTTGACTCAAACAGTTCCCGCAGACCCACTTGCGCCGCTTTGATGTTTGGTACTTCAATCCCAACCAACGATTTGCCCGGAATAGGTGCTTCGATACGAATTGGATGCGCCGCCAACGCCAGGGCGAGATCATTTTGCAAGGACACGACATGGGATAATTTCACGCCGGACGCCGGACGGAAACTATACTGTGTCACCGTTGGCCCAACACTGACCGGACCTAATTCGACATCAATCCCAAAATTTTGAAACGTTTTGACAATGATATCTTTGTTGTGTTCTACATCACCACTGGTCGGCTTGCCTTTATTACCGGAAAGCAACTCTAAAGGTAAATCGATCTTGCGATGGCTGTGCGGTACTTGCACCAACTTCAGTTGTTTGGATCGACGGTGCGGCTTCGTTTCGATATCATCCAGCAAATCACGTTCAGCGAAACTGACATCGTCTTCTCCGACTTCTTCTTCCTCGGCAATTTCTTCCGGTTCTTCTTCGACACTGGCCAGCGCCTGTTCTTTGGCAATGGCAATGCGCTGTCTGGCACTACCAAATAACGCAACCACAAACCGTAAACTTTTGCCTAGCACACTGCGGGCAGGAATAAATTGGATAAGATGTTGTAATGAAGTATTGAAGACAATCAGAATGGACATCAGCAACAGGGCTACGAAGATCACTACGGCTACGCCAACGCTGGCATACTGCCGGAAGATATACGTCAGAGCCACACCAATATATCCACCGGCTTGCGGCTTCATTACATCCATCAGTCCGAATACGCTGCCGGCCATCACTACTAAGCCAACACTGAATAAAGGTGACAACTCGGCTTCTTCACGGGGGTACAGCAAGTTGTAGACGACAATCAAGAGGAAGATTGGCAAAGCATACCGGCCCAATCCAACGATGGCAGATAAGACAGTGTTGACATACTGACCAACGGTGCCAGCCCAACCGAATAAACTGAAGAAGAGCACCAAGGCTAAGGCAAATAACGCAATACTGATGATACCGTGTCTGGTAGCTGGATCAACCGATTGCATCAGATCTCTCGATCGGCTTTTTGTGCCTGACTTTTTCGCCATAGATTCGGATACTATACCACATTTTCAAGGTGCAGTCTACGCAAAAAGCGCCGGTGTGGCGCTCTTTGCTTCACCTTTAGCATGGTCTGAACAGGCCGTCAATCAAGTTCTATTCCCATGATAAACTATTGCTTTGTCCAAATTTGGGTGCCGTCAGTGGTATTCTGTGTAGCCAGAAAAATGTCACCACGATACCAAATACCATCTGAAAATTGACGATTATTACTAGACTCAATGCCGTCACGATTGTTACCTACAAAACCGTCCGCTGTTTGCTGTATCCATATTCCATGTATTTTATAGACAACACCGTCTTTTTCATCAAACCCGAGTACATACACGGCACTAGAGTGTGGCTTCGGTACCATATGAGTATAGCAAAAAGATTTATTTGGACGATTGGTATCAAGACTCCAATTTGATCCATTAAACGTATAACTCAACTCATGCCGTACTTCATAACAAAATCTTCGTGACGTAGTATCACCTACAAATAACCGATCTCCACTATCGGCAACCTGCAGGAACGAAATCTGACTAGTATTATAGGCTCGCGCATACTCAGCGTACGTCTCGGAATATGTATAATTTTTTCCATCAGTACTAGTATAGACAGATGCTGGATCACCATTCGCTATATAGACCACATCCTCAAACACGACAGCGGCATCTAGACCTTCGAAAAAATCTGCGTCCAAGTCAGTCATAAATTCCCAAGACATATATTCATATGATTTGGATGAATCGATTGGGCTGCGTAAAACTCTTACCTTACCGTCACCACTATTTTGTACATACGCCAATATCCGGTTGTCAAATTTTAAGAGATGCAATACAGATTGATAACCGGAATTACCAAAGCCACTATAGTTCACTTGAGTAGCTACTAAATCAGCTGCCTGCGAACCGTTATGCTCTACCTGCCACACTTGTGCACCAGTTACCTCGTTAGAGAACGCCAAGAAAACTGCATTGCCTCTTATTTTAAGGTTAGCACTGACTGCAACATTATTGCTATCATTCAAAAACCCCCATGCAGCCACCTCTTCCCACACCTCGTCTGCGCTATCATAGTGATAGGCTTGCACTCCTTCCACATTATCAGTGACCGCATATAAATTTCCATAGATTTTGAAAAATGTTGCTACTGTATTGCTGACATCGCCAAAGCCAGACTCATTAGTTTGGGTCCAATTTTTTGCAGCCGCGCTGGGCTGTGGCAAAATGAGACCGATACTGAATAAAAGACCGATTAAATAGTATTTATACATATGATTGTTATTTTATCCTAAAGTAGCCTTGATAGGAAGTTTCACCGAAACGCATTTTTTTTATATATCTCAAACCAGATCGATCATCTAATGTTGCCGCGACTACTAACCGATGTTTCACTTTCAAACCGGTAAACGTATAATCTCCATTTTCATCCGCTCGAGTATATTGATAGGTTTTTGTGCAACTACGATTCTGTAAGGCAACTAAAGCACCACTCGCCGGAAATTGTTTTCCGGCAACTTCATAATAGACGTTTCCATGTAGTTCAGGTTTATCACGCCAAATCATCCAAATCGCATCGGCTGCTAACGTTGATAACTTTTCATCATCATTCACAGTTTCAAAAACTAGCTGTAGCCGTTTAGTGACAACTTCATTTGGTAGAGCTACGCGAACATCCACAAAATCGTCATCACTTCCGTCAGCTGGAGTTATGATTTTCTGATAGTATATTTTATCTGTATCAATGTCCTTCAGTTTAATAATACCTTGATCTGTTGTATCACTCTCTACCGACTCTTCAGTAATGAACTGATAAGAATACTCTAAGATAACCTTGCCTCGCCCATTCTCCAAAATCGGGTTTGACAACTGGTAGACACCTTGCTTGACGTTATAATCTCCAACTACAAAATGGGTACCACGGCCAACTCCAGCACCATCGACACAGTTGCCGTCAACGCTTAGATCACTGTCACAACCACCGAAAAATATCCATCCACCTCTGGATTCATCGTGCATTATCACTGCCTCTGTATCAGCATATACTGGCTGCGCCAATATGACTGCTAAAGTCAGGAAGAACAAACTACTCAGGGAGGAGAATTTCATAACTGAATCGACTTAATAATAGATAATGGTCCTTCTACACCATCACCATTATACGCTGTAACAGCAACATAATACCATTGCCCCTCAACTAATTCTGGAATGGTAACCATCCGGGCGTTGCCGACATCGATACTTGAAGTTAAATCGTCCGCCGCTGTCCCATAATAGACGATATATCCGACGGCTGGGTTCAAGCGTAACGGTAAACGTTCCCATCGAGCCACAATGGCTGCCCCACGGGCCTGCAAGCGCAAATGATGCACATGCGGACTTTTTACTCTTTTTGCATCAGTCGTCACACCAACGCTGGCATTGCCAGAACTATCCACCGTAGATAGTGTATACGTATACGTCATACCATACTCAATTGAAGAATCAATATATTGCTCACTGGTCTCAGTTTCTGTAAGCGTTACTGCAGTCCCGTCTTTGTCCATTCGGATAATTTGAATGTGATCAAAATCGATATCAGTTGGATTCATCCAGTTGAGTGTGATTGTTTTATTCCAGGGATTTTTTTGAATAAGACCTAAGATCACTTCTGCAGGTGCTGTTTCGTCGACTACAGCACAATCAGCCACAGTATCTACCTCCCCCGTTAACCAAGGGTCAATATCAACAATGCCAAGACCAACTTCATCATAGGCGTCAGTAATGGTTGCAGCGATAGCGGAGGCGTCCGTACTATTCCACCAGTTGCTTTCAAAAGTTAAGTTCTGACTCGAACCGTTGACCACATTTCCAGCAGCATTATCATAGATATTGTTGTCACTCACCACAATGTTATCTTCCAAATAAAATCCCGTAGTGTTGTTCGTAATTGTATTAGAGCTAACCGATAACGAATCCCAAGGTTCATCAAATGCGGTGACATTGTCTGTGAAGCTGGAACTACTAATGCTGCCATTGCTGGCGCTACCAACACCTGCGGTATTATTCGTAAACTCGCTGCAGGTCACATTCACGCCTGATGTGTAGTGCAAACCATAGGTATTTTGATCAAAGCTTGCATCAACCAGATTAATATCTACACCTTTTACGGCATAGGTATTATTTTGAAAGGTGGTACTTTCCACAGTAATAGTATTTGGGCCATCATAACCAAAGATCCCTACAGTGTTATCACTAAAAGTACTGTCCGTAATGGTGAAGTTGAGATCACTAGCATAGCAACAATCCACTTGAATCGCTGTATGCATATGGGAGATGTGCATATAACTGGCCGTTAACGAACCACCCTGATCAGAATTAATCCGAATACCATCGCCGCCAGTAGCAGACCAACTAGTGGTTGGATCAACTGATCCAGTGATTGTGACCGGGGTAGTGCTTGTTCCATTGACTAACAGCTGGCCACGAATATCCACATCCACACCAGCATCAACGAGTACCTCAACACCCGGTTCAATCGTCAGGATGTAACCAGGATACAATACTAAATCAGCGGCAATGGTATATGGACTGCCGCTGGTATCCCAAGTTGTATCCGCTAATAAGTTTCCCGACACTGTCGTAGCTGCCTGAGTCTGATTCACTCCAAGCAAAACGCCAACACAGACCGTAAGGATAAAAGCAATGGATTTCATAGACAGCTGTTAGTATTTAAACCCTCCTGAGCATTAAACGAGTGATGGGCACAACTGTGACATGTCACAATTTTTACGCTTTTACGTTAAGTATAGATAGAGCCTCAAAATCTGATATACTATGGCAAATGACCCGTCCGGAAGAACGCCACTGGGTTGAGCAGGCTCAACAAGATCCAAAGCATTTTGAGGTGTTGTATCGCGCTTTTGTTGAGGATATTTACCGCTTCATCTACTATAAAACCAGCACCAAAGAGGTGGCCGAAGACCTCACTGCTCAAGTATTTATGCACGCTTTAGAACATCTGTCACGATTTCACTATACACCGGGAGCACGATTTTCTTCCTGGCTCTATACCATTGCCCGTAATCAGGTAATTGATCATTACCGCCAACACCATCCAGCTGACAATTTAGAAGATCATGATACCGTGGCTCAGCCAGAAACAAGTTCTAGTCAAACGGATCGTAAGCTTGAACAAGAACGGATTCAACAGGTGCTTAACCAGCTACCCCCTCCAGATAAAGAATTGCTGCAGTTGCGGTTGTGGGACGATAAAAGTTATCTGGAAATTGCGCAGATTGTCCAGAGTAATGTCGTAGCGGTTCGAGCCCGGTATTCGCGAGCCCTCAAAAAATTCAAACAACTCTATCTTCAGCACTATGGCCAAATTGACTAAACATCACTTTTCTAGCTTGATCCGTTCCGCCCGACCGGGTGTGCAACCGGATCGCGAGTTTATCGATCATTTGGCTGTACAATTGCAATTGCGCTCTCAAGAACTAGCTGACCGACGGGAAATCGTTGCGCAACCTCGTCGCCGATTGTCACACTGGTTTACGTTCGGGCCAATCCTTGGCCTTGGAGCGGTGGCTGTAGTATTGGCGATCATGATTATTCCTGGTTGGTTCCAACCAAACACACCACTCACCGGCTATATTCAAAAAGGTCCATTTATTAGCGGGTCAGCCATTACCGTACAAGAACTCGATGACCGTCTGCAACCCACTGGTGTTAGTTATCAAGTCACCACCAATAGTGATTTTGGCGATTATCGCCTAACACAGAATCTTACATCAGATTATGTTGAAGTGATTGCCCAAGGCTACTATTACAATGAGATAACCGGGGAATTGTCGAGTGGTCCATTGACGTTGCGAGCCATCGCCGACGTCTCAGAAAATGCTGTGGTGAATGTGAACGTGTTAACCACACTCACTATACCGCGCTTGCGACATATTATGGTGGTGGATGAAATTCCTGTAGCTGAGGCAAAGAAAATTGCTGAACAAGAGGTGCTGACGATCTTCCAGATTCCGGGTGAAGTAGCCGCTGGTTTTGAAGATATGAATATCAGTCAAGCTGGTGATGATAATGCCATTTTATTGGCCACGTCAGTAGTATTACAAGGTCAACAAAGTGTAGCAGAATTATCAGAATTGTTGTCTAAACTCAGTTTAGCGATGAAAACTGACGGCACAATTGATGCTGACGGTCCGTTAGTACAGACGCTGCGCGCGAATGCTGATGGGTTACATACCGCACAAATTAAAAAAAATCTGGCGAGGCGCTTTGCCGATTTAGGCATCGCTGCTGAAGTTCCAGAATTTGACCAGTGGTTGACACCATTTCTCAGCAGTGCCGATCCACTAGGCTATGAACTCACCTTACTCAATAATGTGTTTGGGGTAAACCGTACATCGGGTGCATCCATTAAAGTAACCATTTATGGTGAGGGGTTTGTGGCCGGTCAAGAAACAGTGTCTCTGAAAGAATCAATCACCGCCATACAAGTTGAATACATCGATGTAAGCACGCTCGTCGCTACCTTTCCAATTGATCAGCTCTCGGCTGGTTCATATACTGTGGTCGTACGCAATAACGATACTGGCCGCTTGGGAGTTACCGATGGTTTGCCCATTGAGCCTGAATCAACAGATGTGGAGCACCGTCGGTTAATTCTGCGCGGTTATACTCCCACGATTACCGCTGTAACTGAAGCAGTTCCGTACTTAATTGGCGGTACCATCGATATCCAGGGTGAAAATTTTGCCTATGGCACGTTTGTGTGGATCAACGGTTGGCAGATGCCCAGTGACGCAGTACGGGTAATAAACAACCAATTGATCAGTGTAGATCTATCCCCGGCTTTGATCGTTGAGGCTAACCTACCCCGTAATACTGATTTGGCTGTCACTGTACAAACACCAGATTTTCAGACGGCAGAATACACTGGTTTTCAGATTCGTTAGCTGCAGATAAGTATGCTCAAACCATTTTGCCGGATAGCCTACAGCGCCTGCGTAGTGATAGCTTTAGCAGTTTGTCTGCAGACAGCTCAGGCGGCCGAACCTTACCAAGCCATTGTCCAACCGCAAGCCGACGTAGATCAGGCCGATCCAAACATCACTGGTACAATCGCCTGGCATCT
>DOSP01000071.1 GCA_003512175.1 Candidatus Kerfeldbacteria bacterium | reverse complement strand
GCTGAACGCAGGCCTCCAGGGAGGGGCGCTGCTCGTCGAGCAGTCGCACGATGTCCCACGGCCGCGGCGCCTGTGCGAAGGACACGTTTGGGTCACACCGACCCGTGTACATTTCACCGCGCCGCCGTCCCGCCTTGGTCTCCATGATGAGCTGCACTTCCTGGCAGGACGTCATGGAATCCCACAACGGGGCGCGTTCGCCCGCTAACACCTGGCTGAACAAGAACAAGAAGAAAAAGAACATGAGACACCTTGGTTGCCGTGGCGTTTTACCATATATATTGCTGGGGATCAAGAAAATCAGTATACTAACCAGGATGTATTTGCAAAAACTGGTCTTATCTGGCTTCAAATCGTTCGTGGAACCAACCACGTTCACGTTTGATGCACCATTTGTGGCCATCGTTGGTCCGAACGGTTCAGGTAAAACCAACGTGGCTGATGCTATGCGCTGGGTGATGGGTGAGCAATCCCATAAACTGATGCGCATGAAGCACCACACCGATGCCATTTTTTCTGGTTCAACCAGCCGAGCCCGGTTGGGTTTAGCCCAGGTGGATTTATTCATTAATAATAAAGATCATCGGTTGCCGTTGGACTACGATGAAGTAGTTATTACGCGCCGCTTAGCGCGGGGTGACAACGAAACTGAATATCTCATCAACAAACAGCCAGTCCGTCTGCAAGATATTACCCTTTTGCTGGCGCAAGCGAATTTTGGTCAGAAAAGCTATGGTGTTATCGGCCAAGGCATGATTACCGACATTCTGAATGCGAATCCCCAAGACCGTAAAAACTTTTTTGATGAAGCCACTGGCGTAAAAGAATTTCAGATCAAGCGCGACCAAGCCATTAACAAACTCATCCGCACGGAAGATAATTTGATTCGAGTAGAAGATGTCTTACGAGAAATTGAACCACGGGTTCAATCGCTCTCCCGTCAGGTAAAGAAACTAGAGAAGCGCCAAGTGGTGGTCTCAAAGTTAACTGAAGTCCAGACAGCTTATTATGGCTCAGTATTACTTGAGCTCAATACTACCCTCACACAGCTCAACCACCAAAAAGAAACCGTCACTACTCAACATCAAACTCTGCAAATTGAGCACGATCAAGTAGAAGGCGCCATTGATACGATCGGCAAAGAGCAATCACGTACTGAGTTATATCATCGTCTCCAGCAGGAATATCAACGGATACTGACAGAAAAAAATAACCTGCTCAAAGAACAAGCTATTATTCAAGGTCGGCTAGAATTAGAACAGGAGCGCAGTGGTGAAATTGATTTACTCTGGCTGAAACGGCGAGCGGATGATGTGCGCCACCGCCTCACCACCACGGAACAAGACAGCACCATTGCCGATGAAGCTATGGCGCATCAAAGCGTCCAACTGCAAAAATTGGATAATGCCTTGGGAGATGTCCAGCAAGATTTGGCCAAATTAGATGCCGAACTGAAACAAGCCACCGCTGGTCTACTGAAGGTGTCCGAGGCTATGACCATTCCAGAAGTAAAACAAGAATTAACTCAGTTGTTTCAACGTCAGGAACAATTTTTACGCGAATTGCTCGAAACCACCTCACTTGACCAATTTAAACAAGTCCAACGCCAGGCCCAAACCATTACCGAAACTTTGGCAGAGCTGTTAGATAAATTGCACGAAGAACGGGCGGAAGATATTGCCTTACAAAAACGCTTGATTCACTCCATCGAACAACGCATCCAGATGACGACAGAATTGAAAGAAAAGCTGCTGACAGAACATACCAATTTACGTATCACCATTGCCGGCCAGAAACAAAAAGATGAATTATATAACCAAGAGAGTGAGAAATTACGCCAAGAATTACAGCAGCTAGACAGTGATATTACCAAGCAGGAAAAAAATTTGGGTTCCGAGAAAAAACAATCGCAATTAACCGAATACCAAGCCAAGAGTAAGCAACTGCTTACGAAGTTAAATCAGATTGAGCAAGACATTCGCGCTAAACAAACGGCCCTGGATGAATTTAACCAAACCGAGGAAGCCAAAAAGCAACAGTTGTTGGAACTGCAAACTAAGGCCCGCCAAATTCAGACAAAACTCAATCAACAATCCAACCAATTACAAGGCGTCGACATCGAAGCCACAAAGGTGCAAACAAAAATCGAAACAACCACAGCTGAGATGGCCAGGGAAGTAACCGCTGACACCCAAACAGCCGCGTTGGCTTGGACCAAATCACGCACCGACCAAGATAAACTTCTCATTGAAATTGAACAGCTCAAGCATCAACTAGAACTCATCGGGGGTATTGATCCAGAAATCGTTAAAGAACATCAAGATACCAAAGAACGCTTTGATTTTTTACGGACACAGTCGAAAGACATGCGTGATACCATTGAGTCGTTGGAGAAGATTATTGATGATTTAGATGTCACGATTAAAAAACAATTTGATAAATCATTCAAATCCATCAATAAGAACTTTAGCCATTATTTCACCTTGCTGTTCGGTGGTGGCGAAGCGAAACTGGAAATGCTGATTGTCGAAGATGAAGCAAAACAAGAAGAGCTTACCGTCAGCATTGGTAAACAGAAAAAAAAGCAGAGAATAATATCCGGTATTGAGATTATTGCTCACCCACCCGGAAAAAAACTATCTACAATTCATGCCTTATCTGGTGGAGAAAAATCCCTCACCGCTATTGCCTTGCTCTGTTCCATTATTGGCGCCAATACTCCTCCGTTTGTGGTGATGGATGAGGTGGAAGCGGCACTTGATGAAGCCAATTCAGAAAAATTTGCTGCCATTATTAAACACTTAGCTGTAAAAACTCAATTCGTGGTCATCACCCATAACCGTGCCACCATGCAACAGGCTGACGTATTGTATGGGGTGACGATGAAATCGGACGGTACTAGCCGTATCTTATCGGTTAAACTGGCTGATGCAGAAAAAATTATTTCTGATTCAACGTCATCAAAATAGTGACGTACACGGTATAGAAGCTAGCGCAAATTGCTCCAACCCACGCACTAAAGATATTAAACCATAGGGTAGTGGGTAAACCCCACGTCGTCAACATCACTACCATGGTCACTAACAACTGTGTCAGTAGAATATAAAAAGCATTCATCCAAAAATGTTTGCGCACCAGTTGCACACTTCTAAGCAAAGCCTGCCAGGGTGATAGTTTGTACCAGACATAGGCTGGCACCATCATTGCGAATAAAATAGTGACGAGTAAACCTGGTAGAACGAACAGTGATAGCCCAAGTACGGTCAGGAGTAACTCAACCAATGATAAGAGCACTACCCAGGGATACAGTCGCAGGGCGGCTCCAAAAATGTAGGCAAAATTAGTTGGCTGTCGTTTCACAGCGAGTTGCATGGCGAGAACGATCATAATCACGGTGATGCTGGTGATGACACTGGCGCCATAATCCAGTGCCAGTTGAATGGCTAGATTTGGCCAGTAGTCTTGAATAGTCAAGGCAGTCTCCGGTAAAGGATACCATTGCTTAACATACCAAATCACCGCCAAAACTGGTAAGTTAAAGAGCGTCTGACTAAACAAAATAATATCGAAACGATTCAGAAATTGGCGCCAGGCTAAGCCGGCGATGGTTCCGTACGGGGGTAAGGACATATTGACATG
This sequence comes from Candidatus Kerfeldbacteria bacterium, assembly GCA_003512175.1. Taxonomy (GTDB): domain Bacteria; phylum Patescibacteriota; class Patescibacteriia; order UBA9570; family UBA9570; genus UBA9570. Next base: position 1,335 of record DOSP01000071.1, on the reverse strand, counting down.
GGCTAGTATATCAGATATAGTAGGCGAACTCTAATTTATAAGTAAGTGATTGCTCCATGCTTGTCATTCGACTCGCCCGACATGGTCGAAAGAACTGGCCAACCTACCGTCTAGTTCTTCAAGAAAAAGACTGGGCACCAATGTCTAAGGCCATCGAAACCTTAGGGAATATGGACCCCCATGCCAACCCAGCTACGCTGGCGCTCAAAACTGAGCGCATCAAATATTGGATTGAAAAAGGAGCACAAACTTCGAATACGGTTCATAATCTGCTGGTTAGCCAAGGTATCATTACTGGTGAAAAACGCCGGGTGGTCACTGGCAAAAAAGCGGTAAGTGCGATATAATATCGTTACTGTTATTTAAAAAGTTATCATTAGCAATCTGCTATGGAAAAAGATCAAGAGTTTGTTGAAATGATTGTAAGAAATATCGTAAACAATCCTGACGATGTTTCTACAACAAGAGAAATTGATGAAAGAGGTGTTCTTATCACCTTGAGTGTAAACCCAAGTGATATGGGATATGTAATTGGTCGCCAAGGAAATACCGCACGTTCTATTCGTACTTTGTTGAAAATTGTTGGCGCAAAGGCAAACGCAATTGTAAACTTAAAAATTAACGAACCGGAAGGTGGACGTCCACCAAGAGTTGAAAGAACTGAAACTCCAAAAGAAGTGGTTGAAGAAGAAGTAGACATGAGCGCTGTAGATGACTTGAATATCTAAAAAAGAATTAAAATAAAAACTGCCCAATTGGGCAGTTTTTATTTTTATGATGAATCGCTTACGCTTGGTGGATTGTCTTCGTTTCACTCGATTTGATGTATCGTTGAGCTTTGCTCAACTTGATGTATCGTTTCGCTTGGAAAGGAAAGGGTGAATCGCTTGCGCATGTTCTAATGTTCTTGAAATGTCATCCTCAGTTTGACTGGGGATCCAGGGTTTGAATTAACGTTTCTGGATTCCAGATCAAGCCGGGAATGACAATAAAGACTTTTGACTTTATAGACTTTCAACTTAATTCTTAGATCTTAATCCTTAGTTCTTTCCTTTTGCGTCATCCTGAGCGAAATGGAGCAAAGTGGAATGAAGCCGAACGGATCCCCAACTTTATTTCATCAAAACACACAATAACAACCTAAACAATATCCCCTTTCTTTTTTGTATCATGTTATCTGTACCATTATCTTCCATCTATTGACTTTTCTATATTTTTTGTGTAAAATGTGACTGTTAGATCTAGATTAAAATAAGTTTTTGTATAGACCTATTGATTTTTTAGAATAAAAAAGTTATAGTATTTGAGCAAAGGGTTCGTAGCTCAGTTGGTTAG
>DOSP01000110.1 GCA_003512175.1 Candidatus Kerfeldbacteria bacterium | reverse complement strand
GGGTTAACCGCCGCTTTATATACCACGCGGCGCAAGCTGCGGACGTTGATTATTTCCAAAGATTTGGGTGGTCAAGCAGCCACAACCTCAGTCATCGAAAACTATCCAGGCGTTGGCGCCATTGATGGATTTGAATTAATGCAGCGGTTCAAAGATCAGGCCGTGCAGTATGGTGCTGAATTTGTGCTAGGCGACGTCCACTCCGTGCAGCCATCAGACGATGATACATTTATCGTGAATTATAATACCGAACAAGTTTTAGGGCGCAGTATTATTTTGGCATTCGGCCTAACGCCACGTAGTTTGGGTGTGCCAGGTGAAGTAGAGTTGGTTGGTAAAGGCGTCACCTATACGGCCGCAGCCGTGTTAGAAACATTGCGTGGTAAAACGGTGGCAGTAGTAGGCGGCGGTAATTCGGCAATTGAGTCGGTTAACTTGTTAGCCGATGTGGCTACACAAGTGTATTTGATTCATCGACGTGATCGGTTTCGTGCTGAGGCGGTATTGATTGAGCACATGGAGGGACGAGATAACGTCACCAAGGTGTTGAATGCGGAAACGAAATCTATCCAGGGTACTATAACCGTGTCTGGTGTCACCGTTACACAAGGGCCAGATCATGCAGAACAAACGCTAGCCGTGGATGCGGTGTGTGTGAATATCGGTTTTATGTCGAAAACTGGATTCCTTCAAGGATTAGTTGACATGACTGAAAAACATGAAATTATCGTGCGGCCAGATTGCACCACGAATCGCACCGGCATATTCGCCGCCGGAGATATCACAACCAGTAGTTATAAGCAAGTGGTAGTATCCGCCGGTGAGGGTTGCAAAGCGGCGCTAGCATGTTATACCTATTTAGGTCATAGGGATGGTAAGGATACTTCCAAAGATCAAGACTGGGAAGTCACTTCAGGCCATCATTTTATTAGATCATAGATTTATGCACACACCACCAATTTCTAATCGCGCTACCAACCTGCAAGCTTCACCCTTGCGTAAACTGGCCGCTACAGCTGAAGCCAGAAAAAAGCAGGGCATCAAAGTTTATCATTTGAATATTGGTCAGCCAGATTTGCCAACCCACATCGATTTTTATAATGCGGTGTTGGATTACCTGCCCACCCATAAGGATTTTTATAAAGGAGTTCGTAAGTTTCACCCTCACACTATTGCCTATGCACCGTCGAAGGGGCTAGAAGAGCCGCTCGAAGCCTGGTCGACCTATTATAAGAAAGTCGGTATTTCCCTTGCCGCCAAAGATATCGTGATTACCAGCGGTGGTTCAGAAGGGATTATTTTTGCCTTAGAAGCGGTGTGTGATCCAAACGATGAGGTGATAGTGTTTGAACCGTTTTATACGAACTACAACAGCTTTGCCGATCTTGCCAATGTCACATTGCGCCCAGTGACATTAGATATCAAAACGGGCTTTCATTTGCCCAGTGAGGCTGTAATCAAACGCGCTATCACCAAACGTACCAAGGCGATATTGATTTGTAATCCATCGAATCCCACGGGAACGATTTTTAGTAAGAAAGAGTTAGCGTGTCTGGTTAAAATTGCTAAGCAGTATGGATTATTTATATTGTCTGATGAAGTGTATCGTGAATTTGCCTTTGAGAGTAAACACTATTCCATCATGGATTTTCCAGCCATTCGGCAGCAAGCTGTGGTTTTAGATAGTGCCTCAAAACGATTCAATGTCTGTGGCGCTCGTATTGGGGTGGTAGCCAGTCATAACCAAGATATCATTGCTTCAGTGTTGAAGATGGCCATGGCCCGATTATCTGTGGCCAGCATCGAACAGGAAGCGCTAGTGCCGCTGCTCAAAAATCCAAAGAAATATACGGCCGGCATTGTGTGGGAGTTTCGTCGGCGTCGGGAGGCGGTCTATCAAGGTTTGAAGCAGATTCCCAACATTACCTTTTCTAAACCGGAAGGAGCCTTTTACATCATCATTGGTTTACCAGTGGATGATGCCGACCATTTTGCCACATGGATGATCAACGATTTTCAAGACAAAAATGAAACCGTCTTGTTGGCTCCAGCCGCCGGATTTTATGCCACACCTGGCAAAGGAAAACGGGAAGTGCGTTTGGCATTTATGTTGAATAATAAAGATTTAAAGCGTTCACTGGAGCTCTTAAAACTAGCTCTTGCGGAATATAATAGCTAGGCGTACAATAGGCCCGCATTGTTATTCATAATTCATAATTCGTTATTCAATTATGGCAAAAGTCAATCCGTTTAAGTCTGCTCAGCAACAACTCGATAAAGCAGCCAAATTGATGGGGCTCGACTCCACAGTGCACGCTCGTTTGAAGATGCCGAAGCGAGAAATTCATTTCTCTGTGCCGGTACGCATGGATGATGGTAGCGTAAAAATTTTTGAAGCGTATCGCGTACAATACGATAATTCACGTGGCCCAAATAAGGGCGGCATTCGGTTTCACCCCGATACCGATATTAGTGAAGTAAAGGCTCTGGCCTTTTGGATGACGTTCAAATGTGCCACCGTTGGTATTCCCTTGGGAGGTGGTAAAGGTGGTGTGACGGTAAATCCGAAAGCGTTATCGCTGCGTGAATTGGAACGGTTATCTCGTGGCTTTATTCGTGGCTTACGCAATGACATTGGTCCAGACATTGATATCCCAGCGCCAGATGTCTACACCACCCCACAGATTATGGCCTGGATGATGGATGAATATAACACGCTCCACAGCGGCCATAAACCAGGAGTGATTACTGGTAAACCGTTGGCCATTGGTGGTTCAGCTGGTCGGGGGTATTCTACGGCTCAAGGTGGTGTATATGTGACACTAGAACTCGCGAAGAGAATGAAATTACAGAAAGGTGCCAGCGTGGTAATTCAGGGCTTTGGTAATGCCGGTTCCTACATGGCAAAAATTTTAACCAAGAAAGGCTATAAAATTGTTGGCTTGTCTGACTCACGCGGTGGGATTGTGAACCCGAAAGGGTTAGACCCAGTGGCGGTGGGGAAACACAAAACTAAAACTGGCGCAGTACAAAATTTCCCTGGAGCTAAGAATGTAACCAACTCCCAAATTTTGACTACACCGTGTGACATTCTGGTGCCAGCGGCGTTAGAGAACCAAATTCTGAAAGAGAATGCCGGAAAATTAAAGTGCCGTGCTATTGTGGAATTGGCCAATGGACCAACCACGCCAGAAGCGGATGAGAAATTATTCAAAAAAGGGATTATTGTTGTGCCCGATATTTTGGCTAATGCCGGTGGTGTGACGGTATCGTATTTCGAACAAGTGCAGAATGCCTATAATTACTACTGGTCAGAAAAAGAAGTGCTGGAAAAATTAGAACCAATTATGGTGGATTCCTTCAATGCCGTATGGGCAGCTAAGGAAAAATATGGTTGCGATATGCGTACCGCGGCGTACATTCATGCCGCCAAGCGGATTGAAGAAGCCATGCTGGCCAAAGGGATTGCGAACGGGTAAGGAGCCATTGGTCCCACACCAAAAAACACCGCCCGTAGAGACGCGATATA
>DOSP01000016.1:634-4729 GCA_003512175.1 Candidatus Kerfeldbacteria bacterium | reverse complement strand
ACGCATCAGCCCGAGCGGGTATCCGAGCAGCGTAGTGATGATCACGAAGGCGCAGAATGCGCTGAAGGACAGACCGATATTTCGCATGAAACACCCCCTTGGAAACGAGTGGTTTCAGCAGTGTACTGGGTTTCTTGCTAAAGTCAACCTGGCCTGATAAACTAGGGCGTACCTATGCCAGCCAAACCCAAGACGGACAAAACCACCCGGAAAGTCAGCAGTCAGAAGTTCAAAGAAGTCAGCATTGTGCAATTTTTGAATGTCAAAAAAGTTGAGCGAAAAACTGATTTAATGCGTCTACTGACGCACGTGGTGCAGAATTACACCAGAGATAAATCGATCCTGGTGCAAGCCAAGACAACCGTGAATACTATTGAATATCGTGTGCTCAATAAACGGGTCGCTCTGGCCTTAGCTACTAAAGCCCAAGCGGCCTTCAAACAACATCATCCTACAGTCACCGTCACCACGCCTAATGATGGTGCCTATTGTCGCATCACCGTTGAGTTTAATTGATGGCCGTGGGGAATGAATTTGATCTACACTACGCCTTATTAAACCCACAGCAACGGCGGGCGGTTGATCATGCGGATGGACCAATGCTGGTGCTGGCTGGCGCCGGCACCGGTAAAACCCAAATTATCGCCTTACGGATTGCCAAGCTGTTGGCCACGCAGGATATTGAGCCGCGTAATGTCTTGTGTTTAACCTTCACGGACAGTGGCGTGCATGCCATGCGTGAACGGTTAGTAAAACTGCTTGGCTCGGTGGGTTATCATGTACCAGTAGCTACGTTTCATGGCTTTTGCAACGAAGTCATTACCGCACATCCGGAGTGGTTTGTAGCGCAATCAGCCATCGAACCGATTTCTGATCTGGATCGGATTACCATCGTTCAGTCGTGTATTCAAGCTCTGCCGCCCGATAGCCCGTTAAAGCCCTTCGGAGCGCCGGATTTTTATATTCCAGATGTTATTCACGCTATGCAAACATTGAAGCGAGAAAACATCTCCGCGGAACAGTTACGCACCTTAGCCGCCGATACGACCAAGTTGCATGCTCTGGCTACGGTGTATGAGCAGTATCAAATGCAGCTGCGCAAGCAACAGGTGTACGATTATGAGGATATGATTCTGTTTGTGATTCAAGCTTTTACGGACGATCCAGAATTATTAGCGCAGTATCAGGAACAGTATCTCTACATGTTGGTAGATGAATTCCAAGATACCAATGGCGCCCAAAATGATATCGTACGATTATTGGCTTCTGGCGAAACTAGGCCTAATTTATTTGTTGTAGGAGATGATCGTCAATCCATCTATCGTTTTCAAGGGGCTGCCCTCGAAAATATCTTGGCGTTCCAGCAGCACTATGCCAATGTGCTTCAACTGGTTACCCTGACGGATAATTATCGCAGCCAGCAGTCGATTTTAGATGCAGCTTCCGCCGTCATTGCTCAAAATAAACACAGCCTACGTGAAGATCCGCTGATAGCGGCCCGTGATTTGCCGACAACGCCAATTGAATTGGCTGAGTTATCTTCAGTGAACGCAGAATTGTTTTGGTTATCGAGTCGGATTCAGCAGCTGATACAGTCTGGCACGGCAGCGCAAGATATTGCCGTGTTGTGTCGCACCAATGGTGATGCCGACAGTGTGTTTGATCAACTCAATCAAATGGGCATTCCGGTGTACCTGTCATCGGGCAGTAATGTGTTGGCTGATCCACTCATTCAGCAATTGGTGCGCTTGCTGCGCTATGTTGGTCTGGGCGGCCATGATGAGGCCTTGTTTGGCATTATGCATTTTTCCTTTTTACAATTACCCGTGGTTACCATAGCACAATTGGCGCATGATCATAAAAATCTGTGGCTGGGATTACAATCAACAGATCATCCAGCGTTGGCCGCCTTTACTAAACAGCTACTCCACTGGCGTCAAACTATGCATAATCAACTCTGCACCCAATGGTTTACCAGCGTCGTGGAAGAGTCGGGCTGGTTACGCTTTGTGTTGCACGGTGATCATGCCCTAGAACATCTCAATCGATTATCTAGTTTGTTTCATGCTATTCAACAGCTTACCCGGGCTCAACCGAATATCACTATTAAAGATGTCATGGATTATATCCAGTTATTGCAACAGTATAATCTGATGCTGGAAGAAGAGCCGTTACAAACTCAAGCCGAAGCGGTGCACGTGATGACAGCCCATCGGGCCAAAGGGTTAGAATTTGCCCACGTGTTTATGGTGCGCTGTCAGGATAAAAAATGGGGGAATGTGCCAGATCGATCCAAATTAAAATTACCGGTGCAGATTGTTCAGGCAGAGCCCACGGAATTATTAGACATCAAAAATGAAGACGAACGACGGTTGTGGTATGTAGCGATGACTCGAGCAAAAGCCCAGCTCTATCTTAGTTATGCCAAACAGTCCGATACTGGTCGCGCAATTATGCCCAGCCAGTTTATTGCCGAGATTCCGGAAGCGTTGCTGGTACCAGCGCAGGGCGTGACGGCAGTTGAGGCCGAACCAATGGAGCGGTTGCAGTTAGCTGGTACCTCACCAACGCTCACGCTAGATAGTGCTGCTATGCGTACCTACGCAGCGAGTGTATTGGTGGATTACACCATGAGCGCCACTCATCTGAATGATTATTTAACCTGTCCACGCCTGTTTCTCTATCAAGATCTCTTGCGGGTACCGCGTGCTACAACGCGAGCCGTCGGGTTTGGTATCGCCATTCATAATACCCTGAAACAAGCTAGTGAACAGCGTCTGACGTTGACGCAGTTGTTAAAGGTATTTAAAACAGATTTGGCCAAGCAATTATTATCAAAACGTGACATGGCTGATGCCCTGGGATTTGGTGAGCTGACGTTGCGCCAGTACTATCCGGCGCAGCGGAAGTTCTTGCAGCGTAATCAGTTTCCGGAAAAAGATTTTCGACCATATCATGTGCGAGTGAACGATGTGCCGATCGTGGGAAAGATAGATGCCATCCATGTCCTGGACGAGCAGAAAAAATTGGTGCACGTGGTTGATTATAAAACGGGCAATCCAGATAATAAAGGGAGTGATTTAGCCAAAGGCGGAAATTACCATCGGCAGTTACTGTTTTATAAATTGCTGTGTGACCACTCCCGCGAGTTTGGCTACACCGCCGTGTCTGGTGAAATTCACTTTGTTCAAAAAAGTAAGAAAAAAGCGGACTTCGTGAACCGCACCTACGAATTTACGGAAGAAGATGTTGCCCAAGTAACGGCCGAGGTGACAACGGTATATCAGCATATCCAGCAATTAGATTTCTTAAACCCAGCACCGGAAGCACTGTGCGGGGAATGTCAGTGGTGTCTCCTATGGTCAACGTCAGCATCATAGGAGCCGGATTAGCGGGATTATCCGCAGCTTACGTATTATCTCAAGATAAGCGTTTTCAAGTGACCATAGTTGAGCAGCGTGACCGGGTGGGTGGCCGGGTGCACACTGTGCCGATCAATGGTCAGATGGTAGATCTGGGTGGGTTTATTATTTACTCGTGGTATAAGGAATATCATCGGCTATTGAATGAACTGGGTTTAGCGCAGCAACTCAGGAAGATCCCGTTACACGATGTCTACTATCAAATTGATCATAGCGACAAGTACTATACCGAAAAACAATTACCGTTTTCAAAAAAAGATACGGCCAAGCTTGCGCTTAAAATGGCCAAACCCATTCTCGAGGCCAGTGATGTGGCGGCACCACCGTTAGATAATTTTGGGCAGCAAACTGGATCAGCCTATCTTCGCTCCGTCCTGCATCGGCCAGACCATGCCGGTCTGTATGAAACCTGGAGTGATGTGGTCAGCCAAGGGTATTGTTATCCACCGGTTGATCAATTCAAAATGTCCTTCATCGCCCCGTTTATTCGTCGAACGCATTTTGGTGAAGATGTGGCAAAATGGTATTACTTGCCCAGTGGAGCAGCTCGATTACCGCTCGCGTTGGCTGACGCCATTACGCGCGCAGGCCACTCTATCCAACTCAATACCACAGTGACGGATAAAACCAAATTGTCGGCAGATTATGTTGTGTATGCGCAAACGGCGTCGTG
>DOSP01000016.1:0-567 GCA_003512175.1 Candidatus Kerfeldbacteria bacterium | reverse complement strand
TGTATGCGCAAACGGCGTCGTGTTCGTATACGCAGTATTACACCGTTACCGTCCGATCATACACTGCCACCAATGTTCCCCATGATCCGGCCTGGGGAGCAGTGTTTTATTTGCCGAACCATCAGCCGCTGCAAATTACATCAGCCGTGAATCTCGGAGTATTGTATGGCCCAGCCTTGTCTGGCTATGTTAATCTCAATATCGTGGTGCGTGATCCGGCAGCGCAATTATCGAACTTTGCACTACCGGGAGAGATCGTTCATATTCAGGATTGGCCGCAGACCATGCCGTGTGCCGATGAACACCTGGTCCAGGCCATACGTGATCAACAAGGCCAAGCCGGGCGATATTATGCCGGAGATTGGTTAGGGGCTCCATCTATGGAGACAGCTTTACTCACTGGACGGCGTGCCGCTGAACGTATTATAAAACACCTAGTGTGATATACTAGTTTTCATGTCTCATACGATCCTCATTACTGGTATCAGCAGCGGTATCGGGAAAACGACGGCCGATTATTTTACACAACACGGTTGGACTGTAGTAGGTACGAGTAGAACAGCCAAT
>DOSP01000024.1:43826-44269 GCA_003512175.1 Candidatus Kerfeldbacteria bacterium | reverse complement strand
GGCACCCAATCATTGGCATCATTCGGCAAAGCGAATGCGGAGATCGGATCTGGGGCGATGTCGGCGTAGGCTGGTTGAATGAACATGCTCATAGTATACTATATTCATATGAAAAAAATACAGACCGTGGGCCTCTTGACTCTATTAAGCCTCCTTCCATTTGTCTCTCAAGCCACACTAACAGATTCTGGCTTGACGATTGAACCTTATCTGCAGCGTCTGACCAAACATGCCGTTACCATTCTGGCTCGCACGGATGAAGCACAAACGGTGACGCTGTATTATCATAAAGTTGGTGCAGCAAACTGGAAAAGTAAAACTGAGGATGATGCAGACACTGAACATCGGTATCGTTTGACTAGTTTGAAACGTGGTTATGAATATGAATATTATTTAGAAAATAGTTCTGGTGAAGCCTTAACCCAAATTCATACCTTCACGAC
>DOSP01000024.1:42887-43758 GCA_003512175.1 Candidatus Kerfeldbacteria bacterium | reverse complement strand
ACCCAAATTCATACCTTCACGACGCAAAAAGATATCACGAATGATAACCCGTTACGAGTAGCTGTGTTTGGTGATTCTGGTGTGGGCACCACTACACAATATGAAGTGGCCAGTGAAGTGACATCCTGGAAGCCAGAGTTGATTTTGCATACCGGTGACATTGCTTACAGTTCAGGCACAGAACAAGAATTTATTGATTACGTTTTTACGGCTTACTCTAACCTCTTTTCTGAGATACCCTTCTATGGCTCTATTGGTAACCATGACTATACCACCGAGGAAGCCGAACCATATAAGGATCTATTTGAAACCCCGGCCAATGGAGATGATGAAGATTACTATTCTTTTAATTACGACAATATCCATTTTGTTTCACTGAATAGTAACCTCGACTATAGCGTAGACAGTGAAATGTATAATTGGTTGGAGGCCGATTTGGCGGATACCAATAAAAAATGGATCATTGTTTTCTTTCATCACCCGCCATATAGCTCCGGTGACCATGGCAGTACGACAGATATGCAGGATACGATTGTGCCTTTATTTGAAGAGCATAACGTTGACTTGGTCTTAAACGGCCATGATCATAACTATGAACGGTTTGATAAAATAAACGGCGTCCAATATATCGTCACCGGTGGTGGTGGAAATTCACTCTACGAAATGGGTACAGAGCTTGATGAATCGGCTCTCTTTCTCTCAGAAAATCATTTTGTGGGCCTCACCATCAGTAATGCTTCAATTGAGCTAGAAGCCATCGATGAGGATGGGTTTATGTTTGATTCACTAACACTGGAATAAACCCCTCCTGCTCCTTTAACACCTCACTCTGTCCCTCGTAAACTCGTGACATCTCTCTCCTATTCAGGAG
>DOSP01000024.1:23739-42815 GCA_003512175.1 Candidatus Kerfeldbacteria bacterium | reverse complement strand
CTCTCTCCTATTCAGGAGAGAGATAAAGAAAAAAGTAATACAAAAAAATATTTAATGTAAAAAATTTTGTTTACTTTTGTAAAAAGTATATAAACAAATTCCCCCTTCCTGAGGTAGGAAGGGGGATAGGGGGTAGGTGTTACAGGGTAGAGGTCTATTTCTTCTTCTCATGCTCCGCCACATTGATCCAGGTTTTTAACCCGGTATCGGGCGTAACGGACATGGTATCAATGCCTTGATCCACCAAGAATTCAGCAATCTCAGGAAAGTCTGATGGCGCCTGGCCACAAATGCCGATTTTTTTACCCGCTGCGTGTACGGTTTTAATTGCCTGCGCCAATAACTTTTTTACAGCCGGGTTGCGTTCGTCATAGATATGCGCCACTAAACCGGAATCGCGATCTAACCCTAAGGTTAATTGCGTTAAATCATTCGAACCAATCGAGAACCCATCAAAGATCTGAATAAACTCTTCCGCCAAAATCACGTTCGATGGAATCTCACACATCATATACACTTCCAAACCATTCTCTCCCTGCTTCAACCCATTGGCGGCCATCACTTCAATTACTTTGCGACCTTCTTCTGGGGTGCGGCAAAACGGAATCATCACCTTCATGTTGGTTAAACCCATGTCGTTACGCACGCGTAACATGGCCTGACACTCTAAGGCAAAGGCATCTTTATATTCGGCAGAATAATACCGCGAAGCCCCCCGCCAGCCGATCATTGGGTTCTCTTCATGCGGTTCAAACTGTTTACCACCAATTAAGTTAGCATATTCATTGGATTTGAAATCTGATAACCGCACAATTACCTGATGTGGATAATAGGCTGCGGCAATTCGGCCAACCCCGGTAGCCAACAAATCCACAAAGAAATCAGATTTCACTTTATAATTGCGAGTCAATTCAGCAATTTCGGCTTTGACCGCCTCGTCCTTCAGTTCATCAAAATGTAACAAGGCCAGTGGGTGTACTTTAATGGCATTAAGAATAATCATCTCCAGCCGAGCTAAACCAACCCCTTTATTTGGGATCATGCAGAAATCGAAAGCGCGAGATGGATCACCCACAATTTGCATGATATCGGTTTTGGGTTCTGCAATGGCACCTAAATCAGTCTTCTTTACTTCAAACGGCACTAACCCCTCATAGACATACCCACGTTCACCTTCCGCACACGACACGGTGACTTCCTGGCCAGTTTGTAAAGCGGTGGTGGCGGTCTTACTTCCAACCACACACGGTATCCCCAACTCTCGTGAAACGATGGCCGCATGCGAGGTCCGTCCGCCCGAATTGGTCACGATGGCTGAAGCAATTTTCATGATCGGTTCCCAATCTGGATCAGTAATTTCAGTCACCAAGACTTCGCCGGCTTGAAAATCATGAATATGGCTAGTGTCTTTTAGAACACGCACTTTGCCTTGCCCAATTTTTGAACCAACCGAGACGCCTTCCACCAATTTTTTGCCAGTGCCCTTCATCAAATACTCTTCCAGCACTTGCTTGTCGGACTGTGAATGGACTGTTTCTGGCCGAGCCTGGACAATATACAGTTTCCCATTCACGCCGTCTTTGGCCCACTCCATATCCATCGGCTTGTGATAGTGCTGCTCAATCAAACATGCCCAATAGGCCAATTGCAAGACTTCATCGTCTGTCAGGACAAACTTTTTACGATCCTCTTCCGATACGGGTACTTCCTTAACTGGCGAATTGCCTTCATCACTGTAGATCATCTTCTCCTCTTTGTGTCCGCGACTCTTACCGACAATGGGGCGATATTTGAATGTGATCTGTTCACCAGACACCTGCACACCATCCAATAAGGTTGGCTTAAAGATATAGTATTCGTCCGGCTCCACTTTACCTTGCACCACCATTTCGCCCAACCCATAGGCGGCATTAATCAGTACAGCATTTTTAAAACCAGATTCGGTATCAATGGAGAACATCACGCCCGAACCAGCTTCATCTGACCGCACCATTTTCTGCACACCAACGGACAGTGATACATTAAAATGATCGTAGCCCTTATCCGCTCGATACGAAATAGCCCGGTTGGTAAATAACGAGGCCATGCAGCGTTTGGTCGCATCAATCACATCATGCGCACCACGAATATTTAAAAAGGTTTCTTGCTGACCGGCAAATGACGCATCGGGCATATCTTCGGCGGTGGCAGAACTGCGGACAGCGACGTCGATATCATCGCCGCCTTCCAACTTGCATAACTCGGCATACGACTGTTCAATTGCGTCTTTTAAGTCTTGCGGCAACTCGACTTCTAAAATCGTTTCCCGGACTTTATGACCATGCTCCTGTAAATTCTTCAAATCATGGGTATTGAGAGTTTGCAAAATATCTTTAATTTTGGCTTTTACCCCAGTCTGTTCAAGGAAGTATTCATAGGCGGCAGCCGTAATGGCAAAGCCATTGGGAACCCGCACGCCTTTGCTTGCCAGGTTCTGATACATTTCCCCCAAAGAAGCATTTTTGCCTCCTACCAGTGGGACATCTGCGATACCGAGCTCCTTAAACCATAAAACATGGGCAATCGATTTGTCGTTTGGCATGGGGCGTAGTTTACCGTATCAGCGTTCAACTGACAAGGTGGAGTTTAACCAGGTTAGACCCCCCGATTTTTGCTACCGGTTGCCCAGTGACTAACACAATATAATCGCCTCGTTTAACCAACCGTTGCTTCACCAGTGTACGGCTGGTAATTTGAATCAATTGATCTAGGCTACGGCAGGTGGGAATAACCATAGCCTGCACACCCCAGCTTAAGGCCAACTGTTGTCGGGTATGAACCGAGTTCGTCAGGACCAGCACCGATTTCTTAGGACGATGTCGAGCAATCATGCGCGCCGCATGACCAGACACCGAATGGACTACAATGGCTTTCACCTGATGTTGTTCAGCCAGATCATCCGCCACAACGGAAATAGCATCCTCAATGGTCTCATGTTTCAGTTTTAAATAATGCAACGGTACATCATCGTAACGAGACTGTTCCGTTTTATGGACGATATCAGACATCATGGCGACACTTTCCACCGGATATTTACCAAAGGCTGATTCGCCGGACAACATCACCGCATCGGTATGATCAATCACCGCATTGGCAACGTCTGATACTTCCGCTCGCGTCGGCCGTGGATTAATCACCATGGATTCTAACATCTGTGTGGCGACAATCACCGGTTTACCGGCGTACAAACATTTTTGAATGATTTCCTTTTGGGCCAGCGGCACATCGGCTGGTTTCACTTCAATGCCCAAATCACCGCGCGCCACCATGACGCCATCGGTCACAGTTAAAATTTTATCAAAATTGTCTAGGGCTTCTTTGCGTTCAATCTTGGCAATAATCTTCACGGGCTGCTTACCCAGCAATTTGCGTAAGGCCACTACGTTAGCGGCCTCCTTGACAAAGGACAGCGCCACCCAATCGATGTGTTGCGACAAGCCAAATTTGAGATCTTGCTTATCTTTTTCGGTAATCACGTCAGCTTCGATGGTCATACCGGGCAAATTGATGCCTTTATGAGAAAAGATCATGCCCGGCTTGATCACTTTGCCATAGATGAATTTATCTTTCACGCGCGTAACCTGGACATCAATTAAGCCATCATTGATCAGAATGTGTTTACCCGCTCTAGTAAATTTATACAGCTGTTCGTAGCCTAAGGGGATGATTTTCTCTTTACCGGTAATTAGTAATTTGTAATTGATAAACGACTGGGGAATGAATACCACTGCCTCGTTGCGTTGTAGCTCGATACCATCACGATGCACCTCCCCTACCCGAATACGCGGACCCTGCAGATCTTGCATGATGGCAACAGTTTTTCCAACCTGCAGTGCCGCCGCCCGAATGTGCTGAATGGTTTGGGCGTGGCTATCGTAACTGCCGTGCGAAAAGTTTAAACGAGCCACATCCATCCCGGCCCGGATCATTTTAACGAGGGTGGATTTTTGTTCAGAAGCCGGACCGATGGTGCAGACAATTTTCGTGCGTTTCATACACCCTAGTATAGCATACGGTCTAATCTTCGTCCTGATGCAAATAGCGTTGGACTTTGGCTAATAATCGTTCAACCCCTTGTGGCATTGGTTGTGTGCCTTGCAAATATTCACTGGCACTGTAGAGCTGACCGAGTAATTGAGGAAAGGCGGAATCACGACGGTGTCGAGGAACCGCATCTAACAATTTGATGGTCGCAGTCACTTGAGTATGCAGCGCCACACGTTCCGCCTGGCTTGGATTCACCAAATGTGGTTCCCCAGCGGTTTCGATGCGCCGTAACATCTGCTCTTTTAAGGCATGTGATGGCTGTACCGTATCGGTCTTTGCAGGACGGTCTCTGACCTGTCGGGGGGCGGGTGGCTGATAGATCAGCTTCAGTTTGTCTATATAGGCAGGAGAATAGACTGGGCCAACTTCACTATTATTATTGCGGGCTTTCACCACATCACGATTTTGTACGGATGGTGGACAATCCTTGGTCAGCGCACTAAACTTGGCAAAACTGCAGCCGATGACTTCTTGCGCAGCTGTTCCAGACTGATAGCCGGATAAATTGCGAATATCCTCAACTACGGATAATTCTAAACGCATCCGTTCAATGAGTGGTGGGGATAAATAACCAGCTTTGCCGTGAATTTGAAAATCTTTGGCCGCTGGTTGAAATTGTTCAAGCAGTTTTGTGAGAGCGGTTGGACTACGGAGGGCTAAATCCGCTTGCGCTTGCTGCCGCGTTCGCCACGTTGGCGGGATGTGAGCGGGACGACGTTCAATTTTAGGTAATGTTGGTTCAGACATAATTAATGATCGTACCATCAGGTTGTCTCACGCGTTGGACTCCACCTGGTTTTTCTTGTTGTAATAATTTCATACTGACCCGAGCTAAAGCTAGGGTCAAATAATCCCGAAAAACTGCACTGGCGTCCAATGCGCCTCCAGTGTTGGAATGTGTTTTTTCATGTAAGTAAACATCGGCGGCCTGTTCCAGCCCCTGCGCCAAAACCCCTCGATACAAACCGATGTTACTACCACTGGATAGGCCCATGGCTACTCTCTGATCAGCCGACTTTTCGGTAAATACACGTATCGTGGCTGCTAGATCTCCTGGTAAATAGGGATCTAATTGATGTAGCGTGACTAGTATAGCTTGTTCATCCGGTGTCAGGTCATCAGCATCGAGCCAATGCACATCTGTCATTTCCCGTGTACGCTCTTCATAGGTCGGCAGACCAATAGATAGTAGCGAACCATACACTGCGTCTGGTAATGTAACAATCTGTAAGCCCACGTGCTCGAGTTGACCAACACCGTCGAAATCTAGTGATGATGCCGGACGGATAGCAGTGTTCTCACCGAAGTTTTGCTCAAAGACTTTTTTCCAAGCCGTTGGGTCATGAATTTGAAACGGTAAAGTAAATTCTGTGAGATTTGGATCAGGTTGTTGCCGACTAATGGCACGTTCTGCCAAGGATAAATAATGTGATATGAAGTTAGGGTCACTAGCCTGACCAAGCACATTACCTACTGCCGCTCGAATTTCAGTCCAGGATACTGTATTGCGATCTCTGTTCTTCATTTCTAATTTTGGGAAATGGTAGGAAAATAATAAATTATGGTTTCCGGGAATGATAATGCGGCGAATAAATAATAAACCACCTGCGTAACTTAACACTTCTCCTCCCTCTACAGCGATCTCAACGTGCTGTTGGCCATTCAATCCTAAGATGTTCTCACCAATGTGTCGAAATTCCTGTACTAGGGTTGCAGTTGGTGCTTGCAAAACTGTCATACTACCCTCACGTGCCCCGTCCTGCAAATTATGGGTAACATCAAATACGACTTGGTCAATTTTTTTTCCGTCTATTTCAATGGGTTCTGTTTTAGCTACACCTCGCCATTGGCGGGAGGCAAATTCAATGCCGATGCCAAAACGTAAACAGGCTGTGGTTATCATTTTTAGGCCTTCGCCAAATTTACCTGACCCGTCATCGGTTGGCTTGTCTGATACGAGAACCCCTAACTTTTGGTGATCGTAACCCCGGCCATCATCTGTTATCCTTAAGGCTGTGATGTCGCTATCTACGGTGTACAGACTTAACTCATCATATTTATGCCAAGATCCATCACGCGTTTGGAAACGCATGTCAATGGTTCGACCGCCACTGTCGTCTGGTAAATGATTTTGAACTGCATCCAACATAATCCGCCCTTCATCCCAGGCATCTTTGCCATATTCGGTGGTAAAAGATGTCACTAAGCGCTCAGTATACCTACTTGGAACATCAGCTATATCCGTTTTTACACCAGCCATTTCTAAGCGTCTATTTAAATAATGCGAAAATTGTATTTTCTTTTGGTTGAGTTTAATGTGAGCTGGGGTCTGGTGGCCAGTGTCTAAGACCGCTGCCTCGCCATACAATTGAGTAAACGCTTTTTGCCAGGCCGTTGGATACTCCGGACGACCATAACAGTATGCGGTACATTCAACAGCGTCTTGGTTGAGGAAAGATTTTTGCAAAATTGTTTTAATCACCCTGGCATCACTCAAATGATCAAGCATCTTATTGACTGGACGTTCTAGACCATTGATCACAGCATTACGATCACGATTGACTTCAACATCAGTAAAATTATAGGTTAATAATGTCTTGGCTTCAGCCACATAGACACCTTTCACAAACACCTTACCACCACCAGTGTCTACAACATCACCTTGCGGGCTACTATACAGTGGTTTATAGCCCTCGCGCAGAGCTAAGACTTTGTCTGGCAGTTGAACCACCTCGTCCATAAAGGCCGGAGGAAACTTACGGAGGGTGGTAGCCGAACCTTTCCGCGCTTCACCCTGGTACCGTTGCACGTCAAAACCCAAACGTTCAACAGCTACAACTCGCCGATTGCGGGTATCGTTAATGGTATCCGGCTGGACAACTGGCTTAGCCTCCCAATTTTGGGAGGAAAATGTTGCGTCTATTCCGCTACGTAAAGCAGCGGCGGCTAACATTTTTAAACCCTCACCAAACTGACCGGCTGATGCCGGATCATCAAGCTTAGAAGTCCAAAACAGACTTAAATTTTTTACATCATACCCTACCCCGTCATCCACAAAACTTACCGCCGTCACTTTTTCTTTCACCACTTGGGCTTCAGCCAGTGGAATCCATTTACCATCTACTTCACAGACAATACCAATTTGTGTCCCTAAGGCATCGGCTGGTAAATGATTTTGGGCACCATCCAAACAAATCCGCTCAATCCCCCATTGATCACGCTGATAATCCAAAGTCAGTGACGTGGGCATAATTTCTTGCGAGACCGGGTCACCGTCTCTTGTTTGGTTTGCCAAGTCTACAATAGAAGACGTCGTATATTCTTCAGACAACATCCGATCATACTTTCTCAGTTCCCGTAAGGTGTGAACGAGCTGTTCAGCCAGTACATAGGTTTGCGCCGAACGCTGTTCTGGTTTTACGTCTACAGATAAACTTTCGGGTGATAAAGCTGGTTCCGACTCCGGCTTGGCTGCCCTAGAAAATAGCCGCAACATGGTCTGTAAGCGCTCGCGCAGAAACCGCAGTGTCGTGACTGGAGTTGGTTTTTCTAAAGTAGTTTCCAAACGATCACGATAAACTGGCTGGTATTTATCGATCAAAGATAATACCCTGGCCAGGCGTTCACGGTCTGTGTCATTAATTAGCACCCCCATTCTACTTGATTGTTCCAACCACAGTTCTGCCTTCTGTCGATGTTCAAGCAGTTTATGACGTTCTTGTGTAAACTTTCTGCGGCCAGGATGTTCACTCATCTTGAAAAGATAATAACAGAAAAAATGCGTTTTGTCAAGGAAAAATGACGAAATAACCCCAGGTTTTAAACCTGGGGTTATATGTAGAGTTGAGGTTTATTGATTCACCCGTTCAACGTAATCGCCGGTTTCGGTGTTGATCCGGATCACTTCACCTTCTTTAATGAATAACGGCACCGCCACCTCATAACCAGTCTCGACTATAACTTTTTTGGTCACATTTCCTGCCGTATCCCCTTTGACGCTGGGCGGTGCCTCGACCACCTTTAAATTTACCTTTGGCGGCAGGGTAATGGTCACCGGCTTATCATTGAAATTGAGAATATCCACATCTTCACCTTCCTTCACATAGTTACCGATGTCGCCAATTTGATCTTGGGTGAAATAAAACTGTTCGTAGTTCGTGTTATCCATGAAGTTATAATTGTCCCCTTCCCGATACATGAACTGAGCGCGACCACGGCGTAAATCTGCTTCGTCAATTTTATCACCTGGCTTAAAGGTCTTTTCGAGTACTTGACCAGTAATAAGATGACGTAATTTCGTACGCATGACCGGCTTCCGTTGAGCCGTGCGCATAAAATCTGACCAGACCACTTGATAGGGGGCGTTCTCGAGGTTGACCACCACACCAACCTTCAAATCATTCATCGTCAGCATACCTATGTTCGCGTATAGGGTAATAAGGCCATAAAGCGCGCGCGCTTCACCGCGTTCGACAGCTGACGTTGCATACGAGCATGAGCGCCGGTGCGTTTGCCAGGCAAGATTTTGGCATAGTTTGAGACAATCAAGCGAAGCAGTTCGACATGTTTATAGTCGATCTCTTCATAGTTAAGCGATTCAAGCGCTTTGACGTAAAAGCGATTGCGTTTTCCTGTTCCCGTGCGTTTTTGCATAATCATAATTGTAGTTGGTTTCTTTAAAACGGAATATCTTCAATACGTATTTCTTCGTCAGGTGCCACAGTTGGAGCTGGCGCATCCCCTGCCACCGCAGAATTCATGGCTGGTTTACTGCTGCCTTTCGCATCGAGCATAATCATGTTATCGAGCACCACTTCAGTGCGATATTTCTTCTGGCCTTGTGGATCTTCCCAGGACCGTGTTTCCATGCGACCTTCCACGTATAAGCGCATTCCCTTCTTCACATACTGCTGAATAATCTCCGCCAGTTTGCGCCAGGCGACGATGTTGTGAAATTCAGCTTTCTCTTGCTTTTGACCTTGCGCATCTTTCCATTGTCGATTAGTCGCAATGGAAAATGTGGCAACGCTTTGACCACTCTGTAAGGCACGCACGTCTGGGTCCTTTGTAACGCGCCCAATTAACATAACTTTGTTGAGATCCATATGTTTATAATTTAGATGATAGATCAGTATCTTCTAAAATGGCATCTAATTTTTTATCCAATTCCTCGATAGATACTTTTTTATCTTCCGCATCGGCTTCAACCGGACGTTTGCCTGCGGCATTTGCGAACGCCAGCTCAGCTTCAGTTAAAGCTGTGGCGCTGACTTTCTCGGCTGGTTTCACAGCTTCCACGGGAGCTTTGGTGGGACGTTGTTTGGCATATTTCTCTCCAGTCACCATCACTTTTAATTCCTCGGCGGTCATCGGTTTGGCCTTCACTAAAATGTAGCGCAGTAATTCGTTATCTAGGCGTAATTTGGTATCAAGCTCACGCACCGCGCTGGCCGTGGTATCAAACTGAACCAGATGGTAATAACCATAGGATTCTTGACCAATCTTATAAGCTAACCGACGGCGGTCCATATCGAACTCACTCGTGACGGTGGCACCAATGGCAGTGAGCGCGTCGATCACGTGCGTCTTCACAGCCGGTACCTGTTCTAGTTCGCGAGAACCAGGAACAACGTACATTAATTCGTAGTGTTGATTCATACTATTCAGTTGTGTATCCCACCCAGCCTGCTGCATCCCGTATGCGCGGGAACAGGCTATGGATATAAAGAGTAGGATACGTTGATTAAAGCCTGGCTACTGTAACAAACTGTCCAGGAATGGTCAAGTAATGCTACAATAGGCGCCATGCAGCCCTCCGAATACAACCAGCTCTACCAACAATCGATCGCGGATCCTGAAGCGTTCTGGGCAGAGCAGGCGCGCCGTAATATTGATTGGATCCGTCCCTGGGATAAGGTGCTGGAATATGATTGGTCGCACATTGGCGAGACCACTGCACCCTACGTTGAATGGTTTAAAGGGGCACAACTGAATATTTCAAGCAATTGTTTGGATCGACATACAGCTGCCGGCAAAGGAGATAAAGTAGCCATTGTGTGGCAAGGGGAAGATCCGCAGCAACGCCGCCAGTTTACTTATCAGGAATTACTGCTGGCGGTAAACCGTTGCGCCAATGTACTAATAAAGATGGGCGTGCGCAAAGGAAGTGTCGTGACCATTTTTTTACCATTTATTCCGGAGTTGCCGATTGCCATGCTGGCTTGTGCGCGCATTGGTGCCATTCACTCGGTAGTGTTTTCTGCCTTCAGCGCGGAAGCATTAAAAAGTCGCATTCATGATTGTAATTCTAGTCTGGTGATCACCGCTGATGTTGGATTTTATAAAGGTAAACCGGTGCCATTAAAAGATAAAGTAGATCAAGCACTGATCGACTGCCCCACTGTTGAACATGTGTTGGTCTATAACCATGGCCACAGCCCAGTCACCGTGACTAAGGAACGTGATTGGTGGTGGCAGGAAGCTATCCAACAGCCAGATATTTCCGATGACTGCACACCGACAGTGATGGAAGCTGAAGACCCGCTGTTTATTTTATATACGAGTGGTAGTACGGGAAAACCAAAGGGAGTGTTGCATACCACCGCCGGTTATTTAGTGTACGCTAACCTGACCGCGCGCACTATTTTTGATTTGCAGGCTGATGATGTGTACTGGTGCACGGCGGATTGTGGCTGGATTACCGGACATACCTATGTGGTGTATGGCCCGCTCTCTAACGCTGCTACTGTTTTACTGTATGAAGGGTATATGACCTACCCCACAGCTGATCGCTGGTGGCAATTAGTTGAAGAATACAAAGTCACTAAATTTTATACTGCCCCAACCGCCATTCGAGCATTGATGCGCCTAGGAGCCAACTGGCCAGCCCAACATGATCTGTCTTCGTTACGGGTATTAGGAACGGTCGGTGAACCGATTAACCCAGCGGTCTGGCAATGGTATCACGATGTGATTGGCCAAAAACGTTGTCCGGTGGTGGATACCTG
Source organism: Candidatus Kerfeldbacteria bacterium (assembly GCA_003512175.1). Taxonomy (GTDB): domain Bacteria; phylum Patescibacteriota; class Patescibacteriia; order UBA9570; family UBA9570; genus UBA9570. The sequence goes on along the minus strand of DOSP01000024.1, from coordinate 31,722 downwards.
GTGGCAAACCGAAACCGGCGGCATTATGATTACGGCTATTCCCGGTGCTCATTCTACTAAGCCTGGTTCAGCTACTAAACCTTTCTTTGGTGTGGTTCCTAAAGTTGTGCGGCAAGATGGGACGGAGGCGGCGGCGAATGAAACCGGTAGCTTGCTGCTGACTAAGCCCTGGCCAAGCATGCTACGTGGTGTGTATGGAGATCCAAAACACGAATTGATCAAGACAATATATTTTTCACAATTTCCCGGATACTATTTTTCAGGTGATGGTTGTCGCGTCGATGAAGATGGTTATTATTGGCTAACGGGACGGATTGATGATGTCATTAATGTGTCTGGACACCGCCTGTCTACCGCGGAAATTGAAAGCGCGCTCGTCGCCCATCCGACAGTAGCCGAAGCCGCCGTAGTGGGCTACCCCTGTGATATTCGTGGCCAAGCTATCTACTGCTTTGTGACCCTCAAACACGACCAGACGCCATCCATTGCATTACGCAAAACATTAAAGCAGCAAATTCGTACCATCATTGGACCGATCGCCACACCCGACAAAATCCAATTTGCGAACGCCCTACCTAAAACCCGCTCCGGTAAAATCATGCGCCGGATTTTACGCAAAATTGCCGAAAACGATCTCGATCAAATTGGTGACACCAGCACCTTAGCTGAACCCGATGTAGTGACTACCCTGGTAGCCGGACGTTTAGAGAACACGGACGACAGTTGCCAAATAGCAGACCGTTAACGCATATCCAGCCAAGCACCTGTCGGGGTAGTGGGGATTGCATCGCCAGCCCGTTCATCCGGATACACAAATGGTGCACCAGTCGTTATACCGTCACAAATAATATCTAAACCAAGATCAGCGCCCGGTAGAATGTCGGCTAGGTTATTCAACTGTACTGTAAAGTAAATCGATTTACCCGGCTGGATACAACTAACTGGGATCATCCGACGGAAAAAAAAGTGATAGGCATACAATTTAGCTCTTTGGATGATAGCAGCATCCAGGCGCGCAGCGACAGGCAGACGATCTAGGGCGGCAGTATACTCAGCCATACTAGCCGGATCAATCGTCAGCCCTTTGTGTTTAATCCAAGCCTCTCCCGCTACAATCGTAGGAATACCACTGCTCACCAATTCCACTCCAGTTTTAGTTCCATAAATAATAGCCACGTTACAGAGCTCACCAATAACGTACGTGCTGATGGAGCTGTCGGGTGGAATGACAAATACATTAGATGGTAATTGTGGAAAGGCCAGTTGAATTTCGGCTAACATCAGTTGCCGTGAAGGAATCGTTCCTTTCAGTTCTGCCGGATGAATCCGAATCACTAATTGTAGGTCTGGCCGAGTAGCAAAGTACGCGATGGTCGCTTTCACCCACTCGATCATGTTCGGAAAAATATTGGTGGGATAATGTAACTGCGCATCCCAAATCACATTCGTCAGTAAAGCAATGACTGGTTTCTGGGGATCAATACCCAACTGCTGAATAATTTTTTTGGTATTTTCTTCTGGTGCCCGATTAAAGCTAATCCAGTCTTTACTGCCACTGTGACGACTCACTAAATAGTCTGTAATGGTTTTATCAAGTGCTGGAGTCCAAGGAATGTTCTCCCAGGCACTGGTTGGCTCACTCAATAAGGTATGATGGTACGTATCCCCATGCGAAAAGATGAAACACTTCTCGCGATACGCTACGTTCCAATTCACCACACGCACGTTATGTTGTCTGGCCACTTCACCGACAATCCCTTGAGGGATGTAAATGCCATGGTGACAACACACCACATCATAATGATCTTGCTCCAAGACCTTTTCCATTACCTGCTTGGTAATGGCCGCAGCTTGTTGGTATTTACCTAACACCTCATTGGCGCTCGACTCATTGGTTAATGTCCCTTTAGCAAAATAACGCAGTGCACCGGCCAAAGCGTGCTCTTTTTCATTGTCAGTGGTAATAGTAGGCAACTCATCGGTGTTAATAAACTGACTGAATTTCAATAATTGCACGTCCAGTGGGGCAAAAATTTTCTTGACTGCGCGGTAATCCGTTTCGTGCAGACTTATGCCAGGTTGGTTATTGACCAACAGACACTTTTCACAAGCCGGTAACACGCCATCGTTCACTAACACACTTACCCGCACACCACGAGCGCGCAGCGAGGCAGCCAGTAAGGCGTACATATTCACGAACTGCTCCCAATACATGTTCATGGCTAATAGAACATGGGGTGCATCATTGGCTAGCGGTGGCAGCTGCGCAAAGCGCATCACCTGGTTCCATCGAAAAATATGGTTTGGCAATTTTGGTCCAAAAAAGTTATACATTTCCCGCCAATTATACAATATAATGTGCTATGCTACAATACACCAATGTTACAGTGGGATAGTCAATTTTTTGGGTTTCCGGTAGCGAAGGTGTCGGACATCTCCGAACTGGATGGTTTACATGCACAAGGTGTGCGATTAGTGTATTGGGCTACACCGGATAGCAATAGCCAACAGGTTGCGCAAGCGGCGGGTGGAACGTTGGTCGACAAAAAAGTGACGTACCAAATGGATTTACGGACTATTCCACCAGAGCAATTACAGTTTGGTCCAGTGACAGAATATACAGACACGACAGCCAGTGCTGACTTGCTTGATTTATCCATTCAAGCCGGTTTGTACTCACGGTTTAAGGTAGACCCTCAGATGGATCAGAAAAAATTCGAGGAATTATATACCCAGTGGATGCAAAAATCCTGCAGCCATGAACTGGCTAAAGCCGTGCTAGTAATTCGTGAACAAGGTAAGTGCGTGGCGGTAGTAACGGTAGGAGAAAAAAACGGCCACGGCGATATTGGCTTAGTGGCGGTGGATGCCAGCCAACGCGGTAAAGGCTACGGCATAGCCTTGATTCGCGCCGCGCAAGCCTGGTTTGTGCAACATGGTTATACCTCTAGCCAAGTAGTGACCCAGGGTGATAATGTGGCTGCCAGTAAACTGTACGAAAAATGCGGTTACAAGCAAGCTAGCCTAGAATACTATTATCACTTCTGGCTATAAAACCCCTGAATAGCCGCTACGACCTTATCGACAACATCGTTCCCCAGCTGATAATACATCGGCAAACGTAGTAACCGTTCGCTATCTTTAGTGGTATAGACATCTTCCCCATGGAAACGGCCAAATCTTTTACCCGCCAAGGCACTATGTAACGGGATGTAATGAAATACACTCATAATATCGTTGGCTTTTAGATGTGCGATCAGGGCTTGGCGTTCCGGCAGATCTTTCACTTTAATATAAAACATGTGCGCATTGTGGGTACAGTCAGCTGGAATGGTGGGGAGTGTGAGAGCTCCGGCAGTGGCTAAATTCTGGAGACCATCATAGTACCGCTGCCAACTGTGTAAGCGATCCTGGTTAATGACATCAGCTTGCTCAAGCTGGGCAAAAAGATACGCTGCGTTCAACTCACTCGGTAAATACGATGATCCAATATCCACCCAAGTGTATTTATCAATTTGTCCACGGAAAAATTTAGACCGATTTGTTCCTTTCTCACGGATAATTTCCGCCCGTTCAATTAAACTGTCTTCACTCACCACCACGGCACCACCTTCACCACAGGTATAATTTTTCGTTTCGTGAAAACTATAACAGCCAATATGACCAATGGTGCCTAAGAACTGGTTTTGGTATTTGGCGTTTACTCCTTGAGCCGCATCTTCCACTACTAATAAATTGTGGCGCTGAGCAATTTCCATGATCACCTCCATATTGCAACTAACGCCGGCATAATGCACCGGCACGATCACTTTGGTGCGCTCGGTAATGGCCGCTTCAATCAACTGTTCATTAATGTTCATGGTATCCGGACGAACATCTACAAACACAATGGTAGCACCACGTAATACAAAGGCATTGGCTGTGGAGGTAAAGGTGTACGACGGCATGATGACCTCATCACCCGGTTGTACATTGGTCAGTACCGCCGCCATATCTAGGGCGGATGTTCCAGAAGTAGTCAGCAACACATCTTTTGCACTGAACTGTTGCTTTAACCAGACATGGCACTGTTTGGTGTACTCATAATCACCAGATAATCTACGCCGCTCAATGGCATCGGCAATATAGTCCAATTCTTTACCGACTACTGCGGGACGGTTAAACGGAATCATACCGAGCGACTTAATAATAGTAGACCAATGGAAATACAACCCAAGCTGGCTAACTTGTACACAGTGAACGGTTCATGAAACAACCACACCGAGCAGACCACTACCAAAATAAAGGACAAACTAGTAAACGGGTAAGCAAAGCTAAGCTGGAACTTAGTTAAGGCTAGCATCCAAAATAACGCCGCTAAAAATGCTAAGCCCAAGCTCAGTATAACCCAGGGATCCATTAATAATTTACCTAAAAATTGTAATTTGCCTGAAAAGTTTGTAGAAACATCATGGTATAAACCTACCCGCCATTTTAGTAACAACTGGCTCGCCACCGTGCTGATGACTGTACCAAAAATATAGAAATAATTCATTGTGGAAAATTCAGTTTAGTTTTTACTAAATATAATGGTCGTTGTTTTACTTGATCAAACATTTTACCAATATACAAGCCAATCATTCCTAAAATCATTATGATCAAACCGGCTAGAAACCACATCGAAACTATTAAACTCGCCCAGCCTTCTACTGGATCTGTACCATACAGTGACTGCCCTACCACATACAACACAAATAAAAAGGATCCCAGCGCAATGAGGGCACCCAGTTTAACAGTTAGACGCAATGGTTTATCAGAAAAAGCGATGATGACATCAAAAGCTAAGCGCATTAATTTAGCAAAATTATAACTGGAACGTCCAGTGGCTCGAGCAGCGTGGGCTACATCAACCGTGGTCATGGAAAATCCGGTCCACCGTACTAAGACGGGAAAATAGCGCAAGTTTTCAGTCATGGCATTTAACGTATCAATGACACGACGGCTATAGATGCCAAAATTGCCGATAGTGGCATCTTGCTTCGTACCCGTTAAATAACTTAAGGCCCAATAAAAGCAGGCAGAAGAAAAACGTTTCAACCAACTATCTAACCGCTCCACTCGCCGAGCAAAGATAATGTCGTATGGGCCGGTACGTGTGACATTGAATAGTTTTTCAATTTCTTCGGGCTGATCCTGCAAGTCTCCATCCATGACGACCACCCAATCGCCGCGACTATGTTGCAAGCCAGCGGTAATAGCATAGTGTTGTCCAAAATTCCTAGTCAACAGTAAACCGATCACTCGTTTATCTTCTCTGGCCAGATCGGTAATTACTGACCAAGCATTATCGGGGCTACCGTCATTCACCAACAATAATTCAAAATCAACCTGGAGCTTAGCTAGTACAACCTGCACCCGCCGGTGCAGTTCTACCAAACTATCCGCACATTTGTAGACTGGGACAACGATAGAAATCATCATATCTTCCTGGCTACTATAACACAACTACTGCCAAATGGAATCCGCCAGCCAAGCCGCAGTAGGGCGATTTCAAAACCGAGCCAATCAGCCTTAGAGTGATGCTGCTTAGGACTAGACAACTTTTTAAAGAAGCGCCGGCCAATTAAAATCGGTAGCGGTAACGGTGAAAATAGATAACTGGCGTATTCGATGGTAAAGCCAGCCTGATGCAACCGTTTAGAGAGACTACGAATGGTATAACGACGGAAATGGCCGGCTCGCACATCTTCATTGGACCATAACCACTGATACGCGGGAACCGTAACATACAACCGACCAGCCGGTTGGATAACCGTATGTAACTGCTGCAAAAAAGTTTGATCATCTTCAATATGTTCAACCACATCAAACACGCCTACTGCCGGTAACGTGCCTGGTAAAAACTGCGCTTGTTCTAAGGTGCTGCAAATCAGTTCTTTCACGCCACGTTGTTGAGCATGCTGCACACCCTCGACACCAGCTTCTAATAGGGTGACAGCTAAACCCGACTCTTGAAACAGTTTAGCTTGATAACCGTTACCACCACCAATATCGAATAACTGGCCAGGTGGCGGAAATTTTTTCATCAGCGTTAACAAACTACGATTACGGTGTTGAAACCAAAAGCTGTCATCCTCCAACGCGTAACACTCCGCATTGCCACTGTCTGGATAAGAAATAGCCGCTGGCGTTTTGGCAGACCAAATCCCATCGCGGTATTCCAAACCGGGAGCAATCACACTCAAGTTAGGGGCGGACGGCTGGGTCGACATGTAAGGTTAAAGTATAATTTTCTGGATCGCTGTGTAGGTTCCGGTAGCCAATTAGGGTGCCATAAAAAGACTCCACTGTAAACACCTGTTCCCAGTTACTGTCTTGGGCAAGCTGCTTCGTCATGTACGCACTAACCGCTTGGCTGGTCGTATTATTCATCCACTCGCCGGTATGAGTCGGGGTGGCATCAGCCAGAACAACAGCCACATCTACCCAACGATTCGTGCCAGCATACACCCGTTCGGAAATTTGCTGATCACTCAAACCAGGGTAATCCCCTTGCCAGGCAGATAAGTGTGCATTAAAAAATGGTTGTCCAGCGGGCAAATATAATTTTCCGGTTTGATAGTAGTTTTCCATGGCGGGAATCCAGGTATATTCATCAAAAAATCCATTCCACACAATAGTGTCATCAGGAATCTGGGCAACGGCTTGGGCGAGGGTTTGATCAAACTGTTTTTGTGTAGTCATGGCTTGGGCCTGCAGTTGTCCAATGGTTTGCCAATGTTGCCAGGTTAGTACCAACGCTATCACAGCTATTCCAGTAATACTCACAAACCGTAAACGCGATAATGATTGCGGCCAACTAACCGGTACTAAAGCAGTGAGCACTAATCCTACTAAACTATAGGCCAAAGGATGCACGGCGCCAACCGACCGCAGCGCCAACAACAACACAAGCGGTCCAATGCCCAGCCAAGCCACTTGGAAAAACTCTGACCAGCGCCACTGTCGCCGACTGATGATCGCACTGATAGTGATGGCAAGTAAACAACCAACCACGAATAAACGTTGTACAAAACCAACCAACCCAGTAACAATAAAATTAGCCGATGCGACGAAGGATTGGTTGAGTGCATACCCATAGGTAGAGTAGAAATGGAGGTTACCCTGTACATGCGCTATCAAAAAGTAACCCGCCAGCGTTAGAATAATTCCAAATGTCCAAGCAAGATCTTGCCAACGTTTTTGGCTTTGTTTCAAGTACAACACAAATAATGGTGCACATGTCACCACCAAGAACATTGCGGCAATGTAACGACTCAACACTGCCGCCGCCGCACACAGCGCAAACCCAATCAACCAGCGCCGTTGTTGGTATGCTAACAGCAAGCAGATACTAGCGGATGCTACCCAGGCAGCTGCCTGCCATTCTAACCAATACACAGCAATACCGTAGGTAGCATCATAGAAAATCGGTAAGCTACTAAATAAACAAATGCCGACAACACTATAGAGCAGGCTGTGGCTTCGACGATAGATCAACCAAGCCATTAGGCTAAGCAAAATCGCAAAACTTGGTAACAAAGTAAAGAGATGGCCAAGTGGCTGCGTGAGCGCGGTTGGATACAACAATACTAATGGCACCGTGCGCAGTGGGTGACGATCGTTCTGTACCAGTTCATCCCAAGCCACGGCCCACCGACTTTCGGAATCGAGCCGTTCAGCTAGTCTGGCATTATAAAATTGATAATAGACCGAATCGTAAAAATACGAGTTGTGCGCCAAATAGTTGGTTTCAATGTTGTAAGTGAGTACACCAACAATAATCGTCACCAAACAAGCCGCGATAATACACCACAGTAAAGCGAAGCGCTTCATGCGAGCAACCTTACGATGCGCTCCTGAATACTAGTAGAATCCAGTTGATGATAGGCTAACACCTCGTCATTCTGCCCACACTTGGGCACTTCCGTTAATCCAAAATTCACACACTTGCCAGACAGAGCT
>DOSP01000024.1:3560-23640 GCA_003512175.1 Candidatus Kerfeldbacteria bacterium | reverse complement strand
TGCGTCCACCATCACCCCTTGACCCAGTTGCACATAATGGTTATCTAAAGTCACTACCAATTGATACTTGTTGAGTTCGGCTACAAATACATCACTGATCGTGTTCAACCAAGGAAAATTATACACCGCCACAGTGATGTTCTGTTGCGCTAATCCTTCAGCTGCCAAATAAGCTTGCTTCAATAACGTTGGTCCATAGGCTACAATCGCAACATCTTTACCATCGCGTATCTTCTGTCCAACACCAGTTTTTAATTGATAATGCTCTGATAAGCTAAATGGCAGATCAATCGGTAAGCTTTCCAGCCGAACATAAGTAGAACCCGGGTTCTGTTCAACTGCCCAACGCAACACCAGGCGTGCTTCTTGTTCAGTAGCGGGTGATAATAATGTTAAACCTGGAATAGAACCCAGAATAGAAATATCGCGCACGGATTGATGCGAGTGGCCAGGCCCGGCGGGCAACACTCCAGCGAGTGAACCAACATAAATGATTTTAGTTTCTTCCGTGGCATTATTATAAATCTGCTCATTTGGGCGCGTTGATAAAAAACAGGCAAATGAATGAACGATTGGTAATTTGCCAGATAACGCCAAACCGCCAGCCGACGACACCATATCTTGTTCAGCAATACCGCATTCAATAAAGCGGTCTGGGTGAGCATCCTTAAACGGAATTAATCCTGTATCTAACATCAGGTCCGCATCTAACACTACCACTTCAGGACGCTCGTCACCAATTTTCTTTAGCTCATCTCCATAGGCCGCCACCAATTTCTGAGGGGCAGTGACAACATATTTGGGCAACACTTCATGTTCTTCTAATTTAATATCAAAGCCCTGAATTTGACTGAGCAGTTCAGCGAGCGCTTTAGCATAATTATCTTCACTCGGTGCACCACTATGAAATTTGTAAAGAGTTTCATCTTCACCAAAGGCCGTGGATTCCATAAATGACACACCTTTGCCTTTGATGGTATCGGCAATCAAGACTTTCGGGCGATCCGTAATGGTGCGGAAATGATCCAGGGTGGCTTTAAATTTAGCGAGATCATGACCATCATGCCGCGCCACTTCCCAGCCGTAAGCTTTAAATTTAGCTTCCAGATTGCCTAGATCGCTGACATTCTTCACCCACGTATCCGATTGCAATTTGTTATGATCCACAATCACTGTGAGTTCTCCATAGTGTCCATTAGCAGTGGGCTGGAGCGATTCCCAATTCTGACCTTCTTGCAGTTCACCATCGCCAGTCAGCACGAAAAATCTGCCGGGTTTTTTATCTAAACGTCTCGCCAGGGCCATCCCTCGCGCTTTGGCAATTCCCATTCCCAAGGAACCAGTATTCGTCACCATGCTTGGGATGGTAGCAATGTCGGGATGTCCAGGTAAACCACCTAACCGACGCAAGCCATGAATTTTTTCAAACGGTAATTTTTCGAGACCAAGCAAGATAGAGTACAAACCTGGAGCATCATGACCTTTGGAAGAAAAATACACACCGTTCTGAGCCAGTTCATTAAGCCAGAGCCACGTTACCATATCCATGGCACTAAAACTGGAACCGATATGCCCAGACCCAGCTTGGGCGATCATATATAAGGTATTAATCCGAAAGACAGTCGCTAACACCCTGGCTTGTTGGAACGGATCGGTCAGTGTGGTACGCAGCCGCTGGATTTCAGATAGAGGGACAAAAGACAAAGCCATAGCTAGAGCGCCGGTAAGGTGACTAACCGTTGTTGGATAAGATATTCGGCCACGACCCAATCTTCCAAACTGTTAATATCAAAACCTTCATAACCTTCGGTAAAAAATGGAGCAATCATCTGGCCAGCAATAGTGCCTTGTTCAAGTGGTACACGGCACCAAGCCATTTCTAAGCTGGCGTTTTGGGCATACACCTTGGGTAACGCCTGGTACGGTGTGCTGTGCCAAGGTGTGGCACTGGCATCAGGATTAGGCATCACCGGTTGCATCCGAGCAGCCGCACCTTCCCCACTCACCTGCCACATCTTAGCGGGATGTTGTCTGCACAACTCTACTGCTCGAATGGAGTCTACGCCCTGCAAAGCTGTAAACTGCTGCCAAGCCCGTTGGATCGTACTGGCTTGTCGAAACGGACTGGTGGGACGCAATAAGGCAAAGGCATCTGGGGCATCGCCGCCTAAGTTCTGTAGAGCATGTTTCACCCAACCAATATCTGGCGAGGTGTCTTGGGCAAATTCCGCTGGACGCAGCCATGGCACTTCAGCACCAGACTGTTTGGCAATTGCGGCAATGTCTTCACTATCCGTTGAAACAATAATTCTGGAAAATACCCCGGATGCTTTAGCCGCCGCAATGGTATAGGCTAACAGTGGGCGACCGGCCAATTGTTTGACATTTTTTTGATCAATGCGTTTTGATCCCGCTCGAGCCGGGATCAGGGCGATACAGCTAGACATGGTCGGGGAGATGCTTGATGTAAATTGTTTTCCAATCGGAATACACATCTAGTGCCTCCGTGCCAGCTTCGCGCCAGCCGGTGCCGGAATTTTTTTCACCGCCAAAAGGTAAATGTGGCTCGCTGCCATGGGATGGTCCATTCACTGAAATGACTCCAGCAACGCATTTATCTTGAAACTCTTGAATACGATGAATTGAACTAGTATGAATAGCGGCGGTCAGGGCAAATTCGGTATCATTCGCCAGATCAAGGGCTTCTTGAAAATCTTTGACTTTATATAAGATGGTAATCGGCCCAAATACTTCTTCACAGGAAATAGCATCCGTAGACTTCACGTTCTCTAAAATAGTTGGAGCATAATAAAAACCTTTAGCATGAGCTGTGTCCACTAAACGCTGGCCACCTAACAGCACAGTAGCACCAGCTTGGACGGCTTGATCAACGGCAGTAGACATATTGTTCAATTGTCGTTCGTTAATCACCGGTCCTGCTTCAAATTGTTGAGCCCGTTCCACAAAAAATTTCTTAAACTGATCATACACAGAGGCAAATACAATTATCCGACTCCCGGCTGCACACCGTTGGCCAGCATTGGAAAAAGCTGATTGTACGGCGAAGTCGGCCGCAGTCTCCAGATCCGCATCATCACACACCACAAATGGATTTTTACCACCTAACTCTAGGCAGACTTTCGCTAAGCGTTCTCCAGCCACTTTATTGATTTGTTTGCCAACGGTTACAGAACCCGTGAAACTGATCAAGGGAACGCGTGTATCGGCTACCAGCGGTGCCCCGACTTCGGTGCCAAACCCTTGTACCACATTAAACACGCCAGCCGGGACGCCGACTTCTTTTATGAGTTCAGCAAACCAGATAGCTGTATACGGAATATCTTCGGATGGTTTCAGCACGACAGTGTTGCCACACAGCAAAGCGGGAAACGCTTTCCAGGCCACATTCGGCAACGGTGTATTGGCCGCAATAATTAACCCACACACGCCAAGCGGTTGACGTACCGTCATCGCCGTGCGGTTAGGCATAGCACTAGTGGTCGTTTTTCCATAAAAACGGCGACCTTCACCCGCTACAAAAAATCCCATCTCCATCGCCGCTTTGGCTTCACCTTCAGCATCGGCGACAGCTTTTCCAGTTTCTAAATGCACAATCTCAGCGATCTCACTGATGCGTTGTTGGATCAGTTGAGCCACCGCCCGTAATTTTTCCGCGCGTTCCACAATATTCGTTTGGCTCCACAGCGGATAAGCCCGTTGAGCAGCTTGAATAGCCGCATCGACATCGGCCGCGTTACCACGTGCAACATTAGCAAACACTGCGCCGGTAGCCGGATTGACCTTATCAAAGGTAGCACCGGATGCTCCCATCACAGCTTGGTTATTGATCCAATGGGAGACGGTTTTGGGATAGGCCATAAGGGGTCTACTCTAGCAACTTTTGGTCAAGCCGTAAAGCCAGTAATAACGGTGATTAACCCTGTAGTCGAGCTAAGGCTTGTTCAGCTTTCGTCAGCATATAGGTATCAACTTCCGGACCAGTTGTGGCAATTTTTTTTACTTCTTGCCAACAGACTACAGCTGCGGCTGTATCCCCCTTTTTTTCTAAAGCTAAAGCCATGCCCTGCTGCCCTAAGGCCATGCCACGTTTATGACCACTGCGCTCATACCCTTGAAAGGCCAGCTCTTGATATGTATAGGCTTCATCGACGTTACCTAATTTGTCATGGGCTTCGCCAGTCAAGGTATACACCCGACATAACTGGCTTTGTACTGCAGTATCATTCGGACGTGTGGCTAATAATTTTTCTACTACTACCAGAGCTGTTGAATAATCTTCTAGGGCTTGATCAGCTTGATCCTCTTCAATGTCAAGTAAACCAAATTCACAAAAAGCTTTACCTCTGACCAAGCTACTGTCTGACACCGTAGACAATGCTTGTTGAGCTTGTGCCTCAAGTCGACGTGCCTCGGTTAATTTTCCATCGCGTCCTAGATCCGGGTGAAAGTCTGGATTTTTTTTGGCACCACTACGATATAAATCACCCAAGCCGACAATAGCTAACACTTCTAACTCTGCGCTATTGCCAGACGCCAGAGCTCTAGCGGCGGTCAGTAAACGTTCCGCCTCATTATAATGACTGCCGGATAACATACGATTGGCCAAAGCTGCCTCCAGCAGCAAAGCAATCATTTCCGGAGTCGCTTTTTGTTCTATAGTCGCAAATCGAGCGGCGGCATTTTGCCATTCCCCTTTTACATTCAATGCTCGTAAATTCGCCGTCGCTTTTTCTAACCCACCAACAACGGCTTGCTCAGGATGTCTCTTTATTCGAGGTTCTCTAGATGCCATAGATGATTATGTTACCAAGCGGTAAAACCGCCGTCGATGCGTAATTCCTGACCGGTCATATAGCTAGAAGCGTCTGAAGCCAAGAACAATAATGGGCCGGTTAAGTCTGCAGCTTCGCCTAATCGCCCTAATGGCACACGTTCAGAAAATTTACGTTTGAAATCTGCATCTTGTCCGCCTTCAATCCCGCCCGGTGATAACGTGTTCACCCGAACATTGTGCTTACCCCAGTGGGTAGCAAAATGTTTGGTCAATTGCACCAAGGCCGCTTTGGACGCGCCGTAAGCTGGTGGCTTTAAAAAGGCCGGATCGGTTGGCAGATGATTATAAAACCGCTCGTCGGATGATACCGAAGCATACAGTGAACCAATATTGATGATACTGCCTTGTTTCCGTTCGCACATTCCTTTCCCAAATACCTGCATGCACAGAAACGCACCAACCACATTCACGTCCAACACTTTACGAAACAATTCAGCCGGAAAATCTTCTAAGCGATAGGTTTTAGCCGGCCCAGGTGGCTGATCGATGCCAGCATTATTAATCAGAACATCTACCGGACCAACTGTCTGCGCAAAGGCCATCAGGCTGGCACGGTCAGTCACATCTACTTCTGGTAAATCCAAACCGAACACTTTAGCGCCGGCTTGTTCTAAGGCTTTCACCCACACTTGGCCAAGCTTACCTTTAGAGCCTGTGACGACAGCGACTTTTTCCCTAAGATCAAATAATTTTAACGTGTCCATTGAAGATCAGTATAGTCAATTTTGGTGATTTGTCAATTAATGTTGAGCAAATGCTTGGGCTTCCATTAGGTAACCAAGAAACTTATGAGCTTCACTAGAACGTTCTTTCACGGTTCTTCCCCGTAGATCTGGTTGTTGACCAAGTTGTTGACTGAGAACTGACAATAGCTTATGTAAGTTGGGTTTGGTAATCAAGGCCGCTAGATGTGAATCTATTTCTGATGGAACGGATCCGCCGCCTTGTGTGAATCCCGTTAAAAAACATTCCTTACCTTGCTCTACCGAAGCCACACCATTGCGCACCACCTCTCGCACAAAGCGATGCAGCCCAAAAGCCAAGGCTTCAGGAAACTGCTTGGACATACTGACTGTCTCATAATCATAAATCAAACGACAATCATCACCGACAAAAAAAGTATTGTGGGGATGAAAATCATGGTGCACCACTTCTGGAGGACGCGATGGTTGAGTGACGGTCAAGATCACCGCTAAAGCCCCTTCAATTAATGATCGGTATTTTCTAAACAGTACTGCCCCAGGATTAGCTGGATTATCTGAAGCCGCGGCTTCTACAGTAGCAAACAATCTTGGATCAAAGGGCTGCCAGACTAAGCGATCAGAGGTATTCGCCAATGCTTTAAAGTCTAAACCCTGGAGTTGTTGTAAACCCACATGCAGACGGCCATAACGTTCGGCCGCACTGGCTAGCTCTGCTAGGCTAGAACCGGCATAATGTCTTAAGTTAGGTTCTTCTGCGTGAGGATAAAGTGTCATCAATTGCCCAACGCTTCCAACCGCATCTTGGCCGTTATTAGATCGTAGTGGTACAAGACAACCGCGTTGCGGAGAATCAAAAAATATATCTGATGTAGCTACAGCCCGATAAATATCATGTAATGCTGACAGCGCTGCGGCTGACCATTGTGGCCTAAAACAACGCGCGAATACTGTGCGTTGACTGCCAACCACACGATAATGTCTATTGCCACCAGCCGAATCTCTTAAACTAAATAACTGTTGAACATCACCAACCGTTGGAAATTGCTGTGTGATTGTATCTGCTAAAGCTGGTTCTGCAGCCAAACAGTCTGGATCATAGTAAGTTTCTGGATCACTATGATTCGTCTTCGCCCAAGGTTGAATCGGTTTAGATTCAAGGAATTCTGCAGTACGCGGTAATTGATCAGGTTTTGACATATGCTTAATTTACCTACCAGCCAGTACCCAATCACACACTTCTCGTACAGCACCAAAACCACCGGGCTTCGCCGTCTGTTGTTTAGCTGCGGCAATGGCTTCTGGATAAGCGTCCGCCACGGCGAATGAATAACCAACTAGTTTTAAACACTCAACATCATTGATATCGTTACCGACGTAGACGGTACGTTCTAGTGACACACCTAAATCTTTAGCTAACTGCTGTAAGGCTTGAGCTTTGTCGTCTAAACCACTCAAGCATGGGATATTCAACTTTTTACAGCGGGCTTGGACAACTGGATTAGCTTCCGTTGATAACACGTATACTGGAATATTTATTTTTTTTAGTTTCGCTAAACCTAAGCCATCACTGCGCCAACACCGGACAGATTCATTACCCTGTTGGTCAGTCCACACGGTGTTGTCGGTGAAGACACCATCAAAATCGAATACGACCAATTGCGGTAAGGGTTTAGACATGGTCGAAAGACAGCTCCTCGTCTTCACGTAACGGCTGCTTCAAGGTTTTACCGTATAACTCTTTAGCGTGATAAGGACGTAAACCATCACCGGGCGATTTGAAGGCTAAATCAGCTTCGGTCAACACATGGCCCGCTGGCAAATCAGTAGCGGCCACTATTTTTTTAGCCATTTTAACACTGGCCGGAATTTCAGAATCAAGCAATACTTTCTGACCATCACCTAAGGCTACGCGGGTACGTTTTAAATCGCGCACCAATTTGCGCATGCCATCCGGTTCTAAGGAAAAAGCTTGATCCGTTCCCTTTAAGGATCGATTCAATGTAAAATGCTGCTCAATAATCCGACCGCCTAACGTGTACATCACTGGTCCCATCGAAATGCCATTAAAATGAGTCGACAATCCAACCACAGCATCCGGAAATTTCTGACGGTAGGTTTCGATTACGCGCAAACTCAATACTTCAGCCGGAGTGGGATAAGTGGCCGTACACTGCAACAACGCCACTTGCTTATTGATGGCTGTGACAGCAGTGTAAGCCCGCTCCACATCTTCCATCGTAGCCGCTCCAGTACTTATAATCAGTGGCTTGCCCGTTTTCGCAACATATTCTAAAAACGGGATGTTCGTTAATTCAGCTGATGCCGTTTTATACGCCGGTACACCAAGCTGCTCTAAGAAATCCACACTGTGGGTATCAAATGGTGTCGCAAAGAAAATAATGTCTAACTCTTCAGCATACCGTTTCAGCTCTTGGTAGTCGTCTTCACCAAATTCCAGAAAATCACGATGCGTGCCATACGTAGGGCCATAGGCATTTTCCGAATTATACGGCGAGTCGTAAAAAGCTTTAGTGTATAAAAATTTGTTATCACGTTTCTGTATCTTTACCGCACTGGCACCAGCCATTTTTGCCGCCTTAAACATCTCTTTACACTTTTCCAAGTTGCCCTGATGGTTATGCCCAATCTCGGCAATCACGAAACAATCACTGGCGTCGTTGATGGTCAAATTACCGATTTGTAGTTCTCTCATGTGCGGCTATGATAGCAATAAAGGGCAGCCAAGACAAGACAAAAAATTACAGTAGGTCATATACCCGATCAGTAGTGACTAATCCCTTAGCGTTCGCCTGGTCAGCAGCTGATAGACCGTTCCAAACATCTTGAGTGTAGGTCACTAATTCTGGCTGCAAGGTAGTCCCATACTGCTTAAGATTATGCGCTGCCACGGCTGGCTGTTCCAAGAGCCACATTGCATAGTCAAAATATTGGTAAGTGAGTGCGATACAAACCAGACGTAATTGTTGTGTCAATGTGAGAGCTGAGCCGTCGTTGCGTTTTTGTCTAAAATACAGACAGTGCACCCAACCAATTTCACGTTTGGAAAAGGCCACCTGGTTTATTGTGTAACGACGTAAAGCTGACCGTTTCATCTCAAGGGCCGTAAAGCCATGCCGATCGAGGAATTGCATCACATCAGCCATGAGCGGTTGATCAGTATAGAACGGTTTCAGTTCTCCTTCAATGTAAATAGCGACAACTTCATCAAGAGCTGACTGACTACCTGATTGTAAAATTTCTAATTCTGAACCCTGGGTATCAAGCTTCATCAATGCCACATCCTGCAAATGATACTGCTGAGCCGCAGTTTCTAATGTTAATGCTGGGACTGTAATGGTATGATCGATTTTATACTCAGGATGCTCAGCAAAGTGTTGATACTGCGCGTACACCGCTTGGTTCGGCGTCACGATGGAACTTAACCCAGGTTGCGCAGTAATATGTAAAGCAACTGTACCATTGGCACGCGCTAGAGCTTGAGTAATAACAGTTATATCTCTCCACTGGCGCATGAGTTGCTGTTTAACACGTTCTGCCTCTGTCACATCCGGTTCACAAATAACAAAATGTGCATACGGCGCTAACATTTCCATTTCATGTAAAGGCCCACTGCGCGCACCAATATCCATAACCTTAGGGTGTACATCAGTTAAAAACTGGTGCAGTGCCTGGGGTAAAACTGCGGGTTTATTTTCACGAGCAGGTTTGAAACGGCGTTTGAACTCAGATATGGAAAGCATAATAGATGGAACGGAATTATTATTTAGATGTAACCTCGCTAACCCATTGATTATCGACAATGACTGAACCCATAGACTCTGGAGGAAGTTGGTTTGTACCATAAATATCATCTCCAGTGACCGTAAATTCAAATGCGGCAACCATTTTTTCAGCTAAAATGCCATTCACTAAGATAGAATAAGTTAAACTATACGTGCCCGGTAATAATGGTAAACCGTCCAACACCCGACAAATGTAATCCATCTGGACGGACTGATTGATTAGACGATGTCCGACGACGGTATTCTGCAAGGCAAAAATCCTGTGTTCATTGCGATCACTCAGTACTAAATTCACAGCCACCTCTTTATGTAAAATCTCTGAATCACTTTTCGTTGAAATACGAAATTGCATTGGTTGCCTCACCTTGGGTGAGGTCAATGGATGACCAGCGCTATCTTCCAAATGAATATCCTGTACACGGAGCAATCTTGAGCCTTTTCGATCGGTCCGCTCACTCACTTTGATGCGTTGATGGACTAGTTCAGATTGATACAGGTTAATCATGTCATCTGTTTTTCCAACTGCTGCGACCTGACCATCTTGTAGCAAAACCACGCGATCACACAACAATGCGATGGAGGCCATGTTATGACTAACGAAAAGCACAGTTCTGCCCTCGCCCGCTACTGCTTTCATGCGATCTAAACATTTTTTTTGAAATTGTACATCTCCCACGGCTAGTACTTCATCTGCAATCAATATTTCCGGATCCAAATGCGCGGCTACGGCAAAGGCCAAACGCACATACATCCCACTGGAATAATGCTTAACGGGCATATTGAGAAATTTTTCTACCTCAGAAAAAGCCACGATTTCATCAAACTTCCGCTTGATCTCATCTTTGGTCATACCCAACAAAGAACCATTCAAAAAAATATTTTCCCGACCAGATAATTCCGGATGGAACCCAGTACCAACCTCCAATAAACTCGCCACGCGACCGTGTAGTCGAATACTCCCTTCAGTTGGTGGGGTAATTTGGGAAATAATCTTGAGCAATGTACTTTTCCCTGCCCCATTGCGGCCAATGATGCCAAGTACCTCACCTTTGGCGACCGTAAAATTGACATCGCGTAATGCCCAAAACTTGCCCCGTTGTTGGCGTTGTCGAAACCAACTTACCGGATTTAATCGTTTGGCAATGACATCCCGTAATGATAAATAGGGCTCCGACTGACCGATAGCATATTGCTTTGATAAATGCTCAACTGTAATCATTGCATCAGCCATGGTGGTAGCTAAATAATGTCAGCAAAATAACGTTCTGTTTTACGAAAGTACACTAAACCGATCAATACGCTGACCACCGTGACACCAACCGCCATCCCTAACGCTGTCCAATCAATTATTGTTTCCCCAAAAATAACAGCCCGGGCTGTCCCGATAATGCCAGACATCGGATTGAGATTCAAAATCCACTGGTGTTCTGGCGATACAATACTAGACGGATAAATAACCGGGGTGACAAAAAATAATAATTGGATAAATAATGGGGTGACAAATCGAACGTCACGAAACTTCACATTGACGGCAGCCAAAAACAGACCAAACCCAAGTGAAACAAGATAGGTTAACACAATCAGTAATGGCACTACTAACAACGATTGCCATGATGGTAAAAACCGATAATAAGCCATTAATCCGAGTAAAACTAGATTGGCGATTAGAAAATCTACGAGGCACACAAAAATGGAAGCGGCTGGCAATAATAACTTTGGGAAATAAATTTTTTTTATAATGCCCTCATTACCTACTAGGCTTGCACTTGCGTTGTTGATAGATTGTGAAAAAAAATTCCAAAATAATACACCGACGTACACAAAGATGGGGTAAGGTACACCATTAGAACTGATCTGAGCAAAATTACCGAAAAAAATGGTAAAGATAATCATCGTAATGACTGGTAAAAATAATGCCCAGACTATACCAATGGCAGTTTGTTTATAGCGCACTTTGATATCTCTCCATGACAAAAAATAGAATAAATCTTTAAAGCGCACCAACTCAACAAAATCAATGCGGGACCAGGCTCGCTTCGGTTTAATGACTGTGGTCAACGACATAAGCTGCCTTATACTAGGCTAGTTTGACATGGTTGTCAACGCGCGCCGCACTGTCTGCACATCACGATTTGATGCCAACTGTAGGAATGGGATGTGGCAGGATTTGGCCGCAGCGCGGTCACGTTCATGTGAGTCGCCAATGAACACGACTTGATCAGGTCGGCAATGCATTTTAGCTAATAAGATGCGCAGCATTCGCGGATTTGGTTTTTCACGGCCGGCTTCTTCTGAAGTGACAATGTCATCAAAGACATCCGCCAACCCAAGACGTTGCAGTTTTTTCATCTGCCAAACGGTAGTCAGGTCAGAAGCGATCCCTAAGCGCCAACCCCAGCCTTTGATCTGCTGTAACAGGCTCCGCATGCCTGGACGTAACCGCATCGCCCGCAGATAAGCGGACCAAAATACCTCATCCGCTTGCAACGTAAAGGCAACATCCGTGTGACCAACCAATTGCTCAATTGCCCCTTGCGCATAGAATAAGCGAGCATGGCTAGCGGCTTGCTTAGCTAACCGTTTATGTACCGCCTGACGACTGTGCTGCCAGACACGTTTCACTTGAGTGGTAGGTTCGCCCAACCGACTGGCCAAAAATTTAATCACCGCAGCTTGCCCAGCATCATTACAGGGTTCGTACGCATAAAGCGTATTATCTAAATCAAAAACGACTCCATTGATCGACATAGGCTTCGGCAGCCATCACGGCTGTTAATGGAAAATGTAAAACTTGTAATTGATTAATATACTCGGCAATATCTTGCGGCCTGCCCCAGCGCTCGGGGCACACTAAACAAGTTTTGAATCCTTGTAACTGCTGCATCACGGTGGCATCTAACGGCAGTTTGGTATTGGTATCGATCCACACCCAATCGGCTAAACCACGATACTTGAGGACAGTTTCAATCGCTTCATCTTCAGAGTAACGCAGCGCAATCTGACGCACACCGGCGCGGGTAGCGCGGTAAATATAGGGGAACTCGACATCTAATAAGAAATAGTTGGTAACACCATAGTGTTGACACAACTCTAGCACCCGTTGTTCGATACCGGCTTCTTTAATATTTAAAATGATGCCCGCGTGATGGTATTGCTTTAAGTAGTCTGCAAAATCTTCGCCACCAGCAAATGGTTCGTGATTCAAAATAATCTGATCCCCGTCGGCACGTAGATCGATCTCGACACCGTAACGCGGATCGATCTGACTTAACCGACTAGCTTGATTGACTCGATGGATGAAAATTTGCATAGCGTCTGCGTAAGGCAAAAATATATTTAATGGTTCGTAAGACTGTTTTATAACGTGACTTAAAACTGAACGCCCATTTCGATTCTCCATGCTGCCGCTGGGCAAAGCGCACCGCAATCGTTTCGGTACTGTACCCTAACACGTTAGCCAGATAGAGCAAGTAGAGATCCAGTGAAAAATCGTCTGGTGGGTTTGGTAATTGTGCCAGCAATGAACGATGAAACAGTTTCGGTTGCGCATTGATATCATACAACACTTTACCTAAGACCACACTAGCAATCACCGACATCCCGAACGTAAAGCCCCACTGGCCAAAGGATCGATTCAGCCGTTTACCTTTGATGATCACATCCTGCCGATTGAGTGCAATGAACTGGTGATACGCCTTGATGACGTCAGCTGGATCGGTTTGTAAATCGGCATGAGTCCAGGCCAATACTTCTCCTTGGGCTGCATGCAACCCTGCCATAATGCCATGACCATAACCAATATTCTTAGGCACGGTGACGCCCCGTGCAAACTGATAGCGTGAGTCTTGAAGTTGTTGGGATAATACGGTAGCGGTGTCATCGGTTGAGCCGTTATTGACGCAGATCAGTTCAACATCTGGTTCTGTAATGACAGCCGCAAACCGTTCTAAGACAATGGGAATGTTTTTAGCTTCGTTGTAACAGGGCACCACAATCGATAATTTCATAACCGTTGATAGACAAAAAAATCTTCGGTCTCAAATACGAGCATAAATTGGTAGTGCATCCCATCCTCCCCCACTACACCAGTGGTTGTGAGTTGAGTGAAGAAGATCCGTTCAGCCACCAGATCAG
This sequence comes from Candidatus Kerfeldbacteria bacterium, assembly GCA_003512175.1. GTDB lineage: Bacteria > Patescibacteriota > Patescibacteriia > UBA9570 > UBA9570 > UBA9570. The sequence goes on along the minus strand of DOSP01000024.1, from coordinate 10,144 downwards.
GATAACTGGTCCACTGCTGGACTTCACTGTCCGCTTTCATAAATCCAAAATTCTTTTGAATCAACAGTAAGTTCGGTTGATAAGACACCAAATCCGATTGATCTAAATTGCCGTAAACGCCACGCACCAAGCTAGTGGGATAAGGCGTCTGGTCAAAATAGATGTACGGCGATTTCAAAATACTGATCGGCTCAAGCGTTTGCTGACTTAACCAACTATTGAATTGCTCTGCAGAACGCACCTGCACTTGAAAACTTTCACTGAATTCACGCGTTTTAAAGGATTGATAATTTTTGCTGATGGTTGGTGCGTTGAAGATAAAGAGACTGATCACCAGTGCCGCCAAGACAGGCAGCTCATACTTAGCCAACCGACCGAGACGCACAGTAAAAATACCAACGGGTAGTAGTAAAAAAGCTGGAAACAAATACCAGAACCATAACTTATTCACAGTCAGCATAATGTAACCCATAAATAAGATCATGGCTGAGACCGCCAACCACACCGTATACTGACGTTGCCGCGCAGATTGCCACAGGTTATAGAGCACAACACTGGTACAGATGATCACTAGCCCCAGCGGTAAGTAATCAACGATAATGACAGAACTAAACCAAGCGGCGTAGTTGATGCCAGTAATCGACAATCCATGGCCAGAGGCATTATCCAGCATATTGCTCTGCACGGTATGAATGTAAAAATTGATACCCGTGCGACCTAGTGTTACTAGATATGGATTAGCCAAGATAAAGCCCAAACCAAACGCCGCAGCACAGGTGATTATTTTTTTAATTCCCCGATACCAAATCAGCATGGCCACACCCGCCACCGGTAGAAACAATACAAACGGTAATTTAAGCCCGAAGGCAATGCCTAAACAGAGAAAGGCCAACGGAAATTTTTTGCTGAGCAGCCAATAGATTCCGGCTAATCCAATGGCCGCCGCCATAAACTCTACACTAAAGGCTTTGGTATAAAAGTAATACGCTGGCATCGCCAAGATAAAGACAGCTCCCAATAGAGCGGGCGCATACTTTTGCCGGATCAACCAAATGCTTTTGATCACAAAAAAAATGCTTACTCCCAACCAGGCCGCTGAAATGCAGCGCAGACTGATCAGGTAAGCTTGAAATGGTAACCAGGCGTGGAACGGCCAGCTTAGTATGCCATACACATACCAAAATAATGAGCCGTAACCCCAGCCATCATGCAGTGTGACCAAGGTATATAAATCATGGTTAGTGAGCGACCTAAAAAACTGCGTCTCTAAGAAATCTTGGAACACCCACTCATCGTTAGACAACACATTCAATTGCGCTGCATCACTACTGGCATACCAATAGGCGGGCAGATTAATGGCGATAGACACGACTATACAAGCCAATAAGATCAGGCCATCACGCTGATAGGTTTTGAGAAACTGTCTCATGGGGTTGCTTGAAAATACTCTTGCCAATAATTGTAGGTGAGCAAATCGTTGGGAGTGCCCCAGCAAATATATTTATCAATCTCAAAGACTTTAACTCTTACGCCTAACTGCACTGCATTATTCATGCACTCGTCAACATAAAATTCATTGTTGATACGCGTATTTTTTTTAATCATCTCTTCAGCCGCTTGTACGAACATTTTTCCTTGTCGAAACCAAAAGGCTCCAACCACGGCGTGATCATGGATAGGATCTTTACTAATGGGCATTTTCACTGAAACATGTTTGACTGTCTGATCAGGGTTAACCTCCACCCAACCATACGCTTTAGGATTACGCTCTACTGTGACATTATTGCGAAAGGTAAAAATCAAAGCATCCACAGTTGAATCATCCATCAACTGCTGCCAACGTGCCTGATGATACGTAATGCCATTGTCACAAGCACCAATCAATAAAGCCTGCTCGTTATTAATATAATCTTTAGCTAATAAACAAGTACTGGCTTGCCCCTCCGTTAGATAATCAATTGGAATAATCTGGCATCCCGGATAGGCTTGCTCTAAGGTTTGACGTAATGGATAATAGGCCAGGTGTTCAGCGCGACAAATAAACACCCATTGATTACCTGACGGCAAGTCAGCGGTTGCCCGAATAATCATCGGCTGGCCATCAACCGGAATGAGTGGTTTAGGATCCGTATAGCCAGCCTGCGCAAAACGTGAGCCGGCCCCGGCTAATGGAATTAGAATCGTCATATCATCCCAATATACTTAGCATACGGTGATAATTTTGTCAGCAGTTTGGAATAGAGCATACAGCACCCCAAAACTATTGGAAAGGCCGCGCAGCTAGCCACGAAGAAATACAAGGGATTATCCCACCATGAAATTTGATTATACAGCAATATCAGCTTACCAAAGGCAATCAAATGCATCAGATAAATCGGCAGGCTGTATTTACCTACTGTCGCTAACCAACGTAACGGCGGAACCAGTAGAAAAAAGATCATGATACTGCTCATCAACCCAGCCAGGGCAATGAAACCAAGGAATGTGAACGGAACACTGAATTGAGCTAAATCAATGCGTGCAGTGAAGGCGGAATATGTTTTCACTGGCTCAATCCAGTCAATCACTTGAATACTGCCTAAATATACTGGTAACAACAATAATGCATACCATGGCCTCAAATTGGTTAGTCGATGACGCTGTTGGTAAATAGTGTCGATGACCACGCACAACGGAAATAAATACAGTGCCAGGTCAATCCCAAACGGAATGGAGTTATGGTAGCGTGCCGCAATGGGGTCGGCCAACAGAAACACTGCCAGCCAGGCAACCCAGAACAAAATGGCCCACCAAGTTTTGGCGTATTTCCGATAGACAGAAAAATAAATACTTAACGTGAAGCAGGCAGGTAGAAACCATAAAGGGGAAGCTATGTGATGCCAACTGCCGTACGCCAAGGTACGTGCAATAGGAAATGGATCAGTTAGTAGTGCATCTTTCGCTGGCCAGACATACCAAAATACATAGGGGACTAATAAGAGTAAAGCGCGTTTCTTGATGAAGCCAGTGGTAATTGGTTTAACAAATAAAATAGATAAAGCAAAAAACATTGCCATATGAAAATAATTCACTGGCAAGAAAGTACTGATGAAGTCTTGAAACGGTCGCCACCAACTTAAATTGGCAGTTGGGATGGCAGTCGTTAGTACACCAATATGACCCCACAATACACAGATGATCAGAAAACCCTTGAGTTGGTCGATGTGTAAATCTCTCATTGTGGTTGCGTGAAATAATCTTGCCAATAGACGAATTCTTGTAGATCCTCTGGTGTCCCCCACTGACAAAATTTTTCGACTGTAGAAATTTTTACCGGTAAGTGATCCCACACCAGTAAATTATAAACCAGGCTAACGTAATATTCACCATTAAGATTGATATCCTCATCAACCAACTGCTGAAAATATTTTTTGACCAACTGGCCAGATTTAAAATAATAGGTACCATCCGATTGATAGGAGTCCATTTTGTTTTCTGTCCAGGAATACTTTTCTCGGATTTCAATTAAATTTTGATCCGCATCTATTTTACATGAGGCATATAAATTGGGTCCAAGTAAATGTGGATGGAACCCAATATAACACGGAATAGCACCGGCACAGGCAGTGATTGCCGTCAGCTGTTTAAAAGCTGAGTAGTCCCACAGGGCGAAAAAATCACAGTAGTTGACGATGACGGGCTCATGCTCTTGAATATGTTCCTGAGCAGATAATACAGCCCACACTGGACCTTTTTTAGCTGGCTCGACACCAACAATTTTTCCGGTGGGCATGATCCGTTCTAATTCGGAACGAAGCGCCGTATTGTCTAAATGATCCTTGTTACAGATAAATAAAAAATTGGTTTCGCCCGGAAATAAACTCACCACATATTCAATAATTGGTTTCCCTGCTACTTTGATTAGTGGTTTGATATCCTCGTAACCAGCTGCTACAAAGCGGCTGCCCAAACCAGACATCGGAATGACTATTTGCATAGCTGGATGCGATATTGCTCTTGTTCCATCGCACGTAATTTATCTCCTTCGTTAGGGGGTAGTAGTTGTACTGTACAGCCTAGCGCAGTAATTTGTTGATGTAAGTAAGCATTGGCGGATTGTACATCTGGATTGTTTTCCAAAACAGCCGCATCTGGAAAAAGGCTCGGCAATAGTGGTGGATCGGCCCTAACGATAAATGGTGGAAAATCCGCTTTCACCAGATTATTGATTGTATGCAACCGAGAGACAACTTCATTTGCATCCTCTCCACACACAATCAAACCATGATTTTCTAATAAGATCAGGCGAGGCGAAACGACAGTGAGGTGAGCTTTGATCATATCGGCTAATTCTTGCCCCGGGGTAGCGTATGGAATCACGATCGGTTCATATTGTGTTAACAAACTGGCTAATTTCTCTACCCCACCTACCTGACAGTTATAAATATTGGGATAAACGGCATGGACGTGGATAACGATACGCGGTAATAGCAAGTGCATGGGCCATTCCATTGATGGTTGTTCGTCACCGCTAGATTCACCGCCAAGCGCGACCCAGCCACGCTGAACGGACATGGCCTTCAGCGCGGTGCCTGAGGCCTTAATATACATGATGCCGTCGCTCGCTTTCACCGACGTATTGCCGCCGCCACCTTGCACTAAATCAAGGCGCTCACCAACCTGGTGAGAAATGTGTAGTAAATCGTTTAGAGCCGCAATCATGATTTATGAATTTCGCTGTAATAATAGAGAATAAACAACTGCCGGATACCATCGTAATCGGCATGCCACTGCGGTGCCACAGTAATCAGTTCTTCAAAATTAGGTATGCTCTGGTGGGCAATGGCTTGCACCTGTTCAACGGTAATCGTGCCGATACATTCTAACCGTTGTCGCTCCAGATCATCTTCATACCCATGACTAGCGCTTAATCCGGTAACAGCTGCTAAAGGCTCAAGTAATGGGTCCAGGTGAATAGAGTTATCACAGATGATGACTAATTTCAAAACCGATGGCTGCCCGGCAACCATGGCTCCGACGGGCTGTAAGGAAATAATAATGTCAGCAAAGTTGCGTTGCGGTTTAATATATTTACTGGCATCATCGGCACGAGCCGCAAATTGTTGTTCAATATCCGCTACACTATGGCCACGGTCATGCTGATCTCGTTGCAGTTTCCAAAACCGACGCAACTCTTCGGCTGGATCCAGATAAATTTTAATGTCAAACATATCACGCATCCGCTTCAGATAAAACGGGTGTAAGCCAACATAGAGAATATTTTTGTTCGCTTGAATGTTAGCTGGTCGCGTAAACCGCCCGGTGGAATGATCATACGCACTACGCTCAATAGTATCACCTTGCTTTAAGCCGGTTGCCTGGTTAAGTTCTTGGTGTAAACGATTACCTTTGGGATCAAGATGCGTTAACTGCTCCCAATTAGCATCATGCCGTTCCCATTTATGCGCATCGTCACCATCCACAATCATCGTGTGCTCTTTACCAAACACGTCAATTAATAAGTTGGCCAGAGTATTTTTTCCAGAACCAGAATCACCACCAATCCCAATCAATGTAGACTGAGTATCGGTTTTATATTCTAAGTTACTGCGCACCCCTAAACGATAAATCCAGACTGCATTCATCACCAGGGCAGCGATAAAAAGAGTGAACGTAAGATTTAACAGCAATGGATTACCGAGCGCAATATCACCTTGACTAAGCATAACGTAACATAAATAGGACAATGTGAGTGACCAAAAGCTTAACCTGGGAATTTCTTCATATTTAGCAAAAAAATAGACGTAAAACGGCAACGACCAGTACAGCCAGCCTGGCATCGGTGGCACAAACACTACAAAGACCGTAAATAATAAACCAAGCACCAATAGAAAGGCATCTCGGTTGATCTTACGGTAAGGCAAAAAATTCAAGAATAAGATAAAGACGGCCGCAGGAGCTAATAACAATTTCAAATCCTGTTCAAAAAAAGGCAGATGGACTAAATACACTTTAGCAGCTTCGGCCGTACCAAACACACTCTGGCTAAACCCACTCGACCATAGATATGGACTCATCAGTCCGATAGCCACCAGCAGACAAACGAACACCTGCCCCACTTGCTGTTTGAATGGATAGCGATTGGCATAGAAGTAGATAAAATAAAATGGCACCACCGCCAATAAATGTGTTTTGGTAGCAATGCCAATACCCAAGATGATACTAGCTAATAAGGTTTGACGCTTAAATAAGAAGGCTAAGCTGATCAATAACAGCGCAGTTGGTACGACATCTAGTTGACCGTGCACATAGTTAATGTAGAACAAAACGGGCGATGCCCAGTACAGCCACAGCACGGTTTTTTCTTTGAGCTCCAACCAGCGACATAAGATCACATAGATTATAATATCGGCAGCCAGTAAAGGTAGCCGCATGATGAGCAAATCGGCTTGCTCAGGCAGCCAACCAAACAAGAAGCGAACCAAGCCAAAAACTGCTAACATCACCGGTGGGTAGGGGAAAGCGGTCGCTTGGTCAATCGATACAAAATAATCGTAGGGATTTTGAAAACCAGAAACAACAAAGTAATTGACAAACGGAATAAA
>DOSP01000024.1:0-3413 GCA_003512175.1 Candidatus Kerfeldbacteria bacterium | reverse complement strand
ACCAGAATAATCCAAAACCAAGTTGTGAAGTATTTTTTATTTAAAAACATAATGCTTACACCCTAAAAAATTGGTTATCGTTGTTTGACCGATCGCTATGATATTGGCCACACGTGGATCCATTCCCAACCAATGTACTAATAGGTAAATGAACCCCAGACTCATCGCCAGCGAACAGACATAGATTGTGATAAAACGAGCGATCTGGTTACCTATCAAGTGGGAGGTAGACTGTTGCCGAAATGTCCAGGAAGCGTTAAAGAGATAACTCAGCGACAAACCAGTGACATACCCAATGGCACTGGCAACGAGGTAATTAATTTGACCATAGTGATAACTAAGGAAAAAAATCGCGTAGTTTATTACTGTGCTTATGCCGCCAACCACAATAAATTTCCAGGCTTGTCGCATAACCATTTTGCCCCTTAGTGTAGAGGGTTAAATACGTCCAGTCAATCGGCAATAAGCCAAATACACCCGCTCTGAGTAACGTAACGGCCGCGCTGGCTTAGCCGGTTCGATCATCAATTGCAGAACCGCGTCTGTCTGTGCTTGCCACTGTTGCCAACCCATCAAGGCATCCTGATGAGCTTGCTCACCTAACTGGGCTAAGTTGAGTGATGGTAGCGGTTGTGTTACATCGCTATAGAGCCAACCATTAGTGCCAGATTGAATATACTCGTTAAGGGTAGGATGATCAGAGCCAATCACCAGCATGCCCATCCCCAGCGCTTCTAACGAAGCCATCCCAATCCCCTCATAATAACGAGGTGCAATAAAGATATTGCTGCGTTGTAACAGTTTTCGGTACTGCTCAGCGGCGATGGTGCCTTGCACTAATTCAATATGATAGTCTGTCATATCTTGATCAGACGGGTAGACTGCCTTAAAGCCGTCATCATCAGGATCAATTTTTAAAATGCACTGAGCAATCTGCTGTTGACCAATCAGTTGCTTAACCTGCTGCCAAGTAATGTCGGACCGTTGCCAAAAAAATACCCGATTACTTTCATAATCTGGCTGTGGCGGTAAACTACCAGGATCAATCCAATATTGGAAATAATGCGTACTTAAACCATAGCCTTGCAGCTGCTCATGCAACGTTCGACAAAACGATAAAATCGTCATCGGAATCGTCAGTAATTCCAGCCAGAAACTTTTACCATAAGTGTGTACACCATCGTACATCGGGGCCCACATCACATGAACCTGTAATCGTCTTAATTCCGCAAAGGGCATCAATGATTGGAAAAAAAAGACGGCGGTACAACCACTCTGATTAATCTCTGCCGCGGTAACCATCTGACCACCCCGCCAGCTGTCATCCCAAAAATCAACAATGGTAAAGTGTTGCGCAAAGATCTTGCGCAAAAAATCACCCGAATGGGTTTTTTGATGAAACGAATGATCTACAAATGCCAGTAGGGGTTTCATCATGGGCGTTGAGCGCCTAAACGCTTTAAATCCGCTTCCACCATCATTTTAACTAACTCTGGAAAAGTGACTTGAGGTTGCCAATGTAAGGTGAGCCGCGCTTTGTCTGAAGATCCATACAAACTATCTAAATCAATCGGGCGATACAACTTGGGATCGATCGTAATATACTGTTCCCAATCGGTGATCCCTACGGCCGCAAATGCCAAGGCTAGAAATTCACGCAACGAGTGCACCTGACCCGTGGAGATGACATAATCATCCGGCTGAGATTGTTGCAACATCAAATACATGGCCCGCACATAATCACCGGCAAAGCCCCAATCACGCCGACTTTCAATATTACCTAAGTTAATATGATTCGCTAAGCCAAGTTTAATTTTGGCGACGCCCTGACTAATTTTGCGCGTCACAAAATGCTCACCCCGCAATGGTGATTCATGACTGAACAGGATACTATTAGCGACAAATAAATTATAACTTTTTTTATAAATATTCCCCATCCAATACGAATAGATTTTGGTCACGGCGTAAGGATTCGTTGGCTGGAAGGTGGTATGTTCAGTTTGCAAACCATGATCATGACTGACCCCAAACATTTCACTGGTGGCCGCATTCAATAGGCGGGTTTTCGGGGAATGCTTGAGGACTGCTTCCAAAATATAGAGCGTGCCCAACGCATTGGTGAGCGTGTATTCTTTCGGTTCCTTCCAGGATTGTCCTGGAGCCGATAACCCTCCCAGGTGATACAGTTCATCGGGTTGAATCTGCTTAATAAGATTCATCACCGCAGTTTCATCGCGTAGATCACAATCAAGGTATTTAACCTGCTGCTGGATACCAAGATACTGATGATTACTTAAATCACTATCAGGACGCTTCACACCAATCACCTGATAACCTTGTTGCACTAAAAACTGTGCTAGGTAGCTGCCGTCCTGGCCCAGTACACCAGTAATGAGCACCGTCCGTGCTGTGGTCATGCCTGGAGCACTAAACACGCTACCGTCCGAGCGGCGGCCGCCTGATCAGGATCATAACCTTGAGCAGTATGAATGTCGTAATATTCACAATTCACACAAGCGGCTTGATCGGATAACTGCCAACCAGTGGCATGGTATTGATAGAAGGTTTGCTCAATCACTTGTCCACCAAACGTATCCACTACGCGCTGCAACATCTCGGCATTAAACACCTGCTGGAAACCACAATCTTGGAACCGCCCATATGGTACAGTTAAATACAATTTGCCACTCGGTTTTAGAATGCGCTTAAATTCTTTAATCACTTCTAGATGCGATTGAAAGTCTTTTTTTTGATAGGTAGGATTATCTGTGTAAATGGAATTATCCATCCCAACGTGTTCAAGGGTTGAGATACAGGTGACCACATCAAACCAGTCGGTAGCAAATGGGCTGGTTCGTAAATCGCCCCACAGATAAGAAATCTTACGATCCCAGAAGGCCTCGCTTTCGGGCACCAAGGTCATTATGGTCAGATCTTTATTCGAAAACACCGGTCGATCCAAAATAAAATCATGATTCAACGTTGAACCAGCGTCTAAACAGCGAACTGGTTCAGCCGGTAGATGTGCTACTACCCAAGGAAACTCAACAATACGCTCATCGATTTTTATCCCATAGCCAGTTGGTAATTTCTCCACTGGCTGAAAGCGCTGCATGATACCCGGATCAGCCAGTGACTGACGGATAGACTCAATTTTATATTCACCATAGCCTGGTTGCCATGGCATTCGCTTGTGCAGAACAAAGGCACGACTAGCCCGCTGTGCACGACGTTTTTGCTGGACTCGTTCCAGGCGTTGAGCCCGTAATTTCAGATGGGTCATGAACATACCGACAGTATCATACCACACCATCTAATTTTGTCGCGCTGAACTGAAAGTAGGGTAAATCAATCACGAGAATGGGTTCGGCGCCCCGCTGTTTACCGGTGCGGTAATCGCGGTAACGTTGTTG
>DOSP01000113.1:23649-23953 GCA_003512175.1 Candidatus Kerfeldbacteria bacterium | reverse complement strand
ATAATATTGTAATGTTCTTCACCAGCTTTATCATACCGTAATGCTACCTTTTCAATGGCGGCTTTAGCTTGATCACGCGTTAAGGTCGTTAAATCACCATACGAGCGGTGCAACAATTCAACCGTATTCAAGGCAGCCCGGCCATCCCCATCCGCAATCATCACCACAAATTGTTTTAATTCATCGGACATAATGACACCGGATCGTTCAACTAGGGCAGTGACAGCCACATCAGATAGTTTATCAAACACCACCACTTGACAGCGTGACAACAATGCTGAATTTAATTCAAACGATGGATTTT
>DOSP01000113.1:23454-23574 GCA_003512175.1 Candidatus Kerfeldbacteria bacterium | reverse complement strand
TTTAATTCAAACGATGGATTTTCGGTAGTCGCACCAATCAATGTTACTGTCCCCCGTTCGATATGGGGCAATAACGCATCCTGCTGGCTTTTATTCCAGCGATGGATTTCATCAATAAAC
>DOSP01000113.1:6539-23379 GCA_003512175.1 Candidatus Kerfeldbacteria bacterium | reverse complement strand
TGGATTTCATCAATAAACAGAATCGTTTTTTGGCCGTGCAATAATTGGTCAGACTTGGCTTGTTCAATAATTTCCCGTAATTCTTTCACACCAGCAGTGACAGCCGACAAGGCGATACAGTTGGCTTTCATCGAATTAGCAATAATGTGTGCCAGGGTTGTTTTTCCCGTACCGGGCGGCCCCCAAAAAATCAAGGAAACAATTTGACCTGAATCCAATAAACGACGAATCAAACCCCCACTGCCCACCAATTTCTCCTGACCAAGTAATTCATCCAGTTGCTGCGGACGTAATTTATCGGCCAGTGGTTGATGTACAAGGGTATTATTATCAAATAAAGTAGGCATAGGCTCACGCCACTTTCTGCACTTGGTAATCAACGGTAGGTGTTGGTAACGCCATATCAATAAGAACTAAGTCATCCTTTCTTAGCATACCTTCTGTCAAAGCACGCGGTCCATGTTGAACGAGTTCAACCGCTACTTGATCCAACGATTTTCCAGTATTATTGATACAACCGTCCGTCGCCAAAGCTAAATGCAGCTCTAGACCAGGATGTGTGCGACGAAACTCAGCCAGTGAAGCAACTGTCACCACTTGTTCATCCGCATTTTTTTGGATCAAGGGAGCGTCATTTTGAATTTTTCGAATACCAGAAGTGTGTTCAAGCGCACCACTGGAACGTTCATTCTTGCGTAAGGGCAATGTATCCTGACCCGCTACCACGCAAGCTTCAGTATCACCCACTGCAATCATCAAGACAGCATCAAACTTTTTTATATATCGAGCCGCCAGTAAAGTAGTGCCACCTGTGAGAAATGGATCCATTTCATTCACGGCGTGTAGGATAGCATTCAATTCACCATCAACAAACCAACGTATTTCATCTACACTCCTGTAGAGCTCCTCATCAACATTTTGTAAAATTTCTTTAGCAGCGCGGGATGCGCGTCGAGCTACCTCATAGGAATGACCACTACTGGAATTTCCATCAGCCACCACGCCAATCCCTTTGTTCACATCAATCCGTAAACAGTCCTGACCATATTTTCCTAGTTTCCCATCACGGCGGCGCTGACTCTTTTCCCAATCTGCCTTCATCACTCCACCTGTGGCAATTTCAAACTGTTCTTCTTCAATATTCCGTTCAATCATTTGGTCATGCTCAATGGTCACTGCATTTCCCATGGCTTGTTGATACGCCTCTTCAATAACTCGTATTTTTTCCAAGATGGCTGGCAGGGCTACATCGGGTTTGTCGGATCTGAGCTGGCTTAATAGCTTATCAATGTCCATTGATAACGTAATCATTTGTTGTTCTGCAACGTTTGCTTGATTCAACCAACGTTGTAATCTTGCAAACAGTGAGGTTTTTTTTCCACGTTCAGTCTCAAAATGTACTTTGGCCTTTTCTAACACACCCCTCCATTGCTGTAAAAACAGTTGCGCTGTGTCTAGATCCTGAATAGCCTCATGACCCTCGTACTGTTCGACTACAACTAACGGTTCGGCTTTGCGTGGTTCTGGTGAATGCCTGCGCTCTGGTTCTGCCATATTTCTATGATAGCTGCTTCACGACTAATTGGCCACACGCGGCGGCAATATCGAGCCCTTTGGAATAACGGATGGTCGATTGAATACCGCCTCGTTTCAAGATATTTTGAAAGACGTGCATATGCTCCTCGGATGAGCGTTGCAGTTTAGCATCGGTTTGATTCCAAGGAATGAGGTTCACTTTGATTTGGTATTTAAGATGTTTGAACTGTTTCACCAGCGCTTCCGCTTCGCTTGGCATGTCGTTGACGTCTAATAACATGACGTATTCCAGTGTCACGTGATGGCGCCGATTATGTTTGGCCGCCAGATAGGCCTCAATCCCTTCACGAATTTGTTTGATGGTTTGCCGTTTGTGGCTGGGGACAATTTTTCCACGCGTGGTATCCGTACCGGCGTGTAAAGAGATCGCTAAACGCACATCGGGAAAATCCGGGTCTGCGACCAGACGTTTCAAGGCGCCAGGAAAAGCCACCGTTGATAACACAATTCTGGTTTTACCGATTCCTAAGTCTTGCATCAGCGCTTGGATAGCCGGTTTAACGACATCAAGGTTTGCCAATGGTTCACCCATGCCCATGAACACCACATTGGTAATGGGTTCAGTGGTCTGTAACTTCCAGTAGCGCACTTGATCAATAATCTCATCCACCGTGAGGTTACGCTTTAACCCCATGGTGCCAGTGGCGCAGAAGGTGCATCCCATGCCACAACCCACCTGTGATGACACACAGACGGTGCGAGTGCCACGGGAATTAGGCATACAGACCGATTCCACTTTTTCACCATCCGCCAACGTAATGATGGCTTTCTCTGTACTATCGCTGGGCGAGTGGAATACTTTTACGGTGGGGAGGGATGACCAAGGAAATCGGCTGGATAAATCTTCGCGGAGTGGCTTGGACAGTGTGGTGACACGCTCCCAATTCGGTTGGGTAAACCAAGCCTGCCGCACCTGATCAATGCGATAGCGCGGTTGGCCTTTGATGGCTAAATATTGGCTAATCTGGCTGAGGGTCGTATCCATCATGCTATACTAATCAAATGCCCAGAAAAAAGCTAGCTAAATTCGCTGAACTAAAGCATCTCCCTCATGTCTTAGAAAAACCGATGAATCAAGCTGGCCACTGGCCACAGCCAGTCGTGGTGGAGCTGGGATGTGGCTACGGCGAGTATACCTTGGCTCTAGCCCAGCAACATCCAGAGATAACGTACGTTGGCATAGACATTCAAGGTGAACGACTATGGAAAGGCGCCACCCAGATGACTGCACTCAAACTGCAGAACGTGTGGTGGTTACGCGGCTATATTGACCACCTCCTAGAGTATTTTGCACCTGGTGAAGTGAGCGAAATTTGGCTCACCTTCCCAGATCCCTATCCCCGGGATGGTCAGGCAAAAAAACGTTTAACCGCACCGCGCTTTTTGGAGTATTATAAAACCGTCCTCATACCGGGTGGTCGTGTCCATCTCAAAACTGATTCAGCTAGCCTGGTCGCCTTTTCTCAAGAAACTATTCCGACCAGTGGTGGAATGATTGATCACTATACCGATCAGGCACCAAACGATATTGTCACTCGATTTGAGCGAAAACATCGTGCCCTCGGCTCCACTATTCATTACCTCTCATGGACCTGGCCAGCGTAATCATCCTCTATGGTATAAGCATCAACCTCATTACCCTGGTTATGTTTTGGTTTGATAAATGGATGGCGCGTAGTCGTGGCTGGCGCATTCCTGAATTGGTCTTGTGGTTACTGGCATTATTGGGTGGCTCAATCGGTGCAGTCGTAGCCACTGGATTATTTCATCACAAGAACAGAAAACTGTCCTTTCAACTTGTATTGTGGTTGATCATCCTAGTTCAAGTAGGAATGATCCTAGGATTGACCGGTCTTTGGAAACGGTTCGAGGGCTAAAATACGACCAACATCACCCGCATTTAATACCTGCTTATCATAGAGTGTATCAACCAGTGTGGTAAATTTATTATCTTCTTTGCGAACCAACATAGTCATATCTCCTCTTAAATCGGACATTTTTTCATCAAGATAAACCTTTGTAACCATAGTACCTTTGATTGTGGCTACGTCATTTTGTAGTGTCTTGACATCCTGTTTTAGACCACCCACATCCTGTTTAACAGCCCGCATATCTTGTTTCAGATCATATACATCGGCTGTAATATCAGTGGCAAACTGATTCATAGCCGTTAAAATATCCTGATTTGTTGGTTGTTTTGTGTCGTTTTCGGACATATCGCCTGGCGTAAAATGATTAAATGGTGGACGCCATTACATATACCTTTAACACATAGGAAAATCTCGTCAAGTTACCCTTCCAATACAGTGTGTTGACAAGTGAACGATCGTTCACTATGCTGCTCACATGGACCGGCTCGCTATCCTGCAACGATTTTATCAACGCCATCACCGCCTCCCCTCGTTTGCTGAAATGGTGGAGCTGTTTGGAGTGAAATCAAAAAATGCTGTGTACCGCTACATGCAACAGTGGCTCACACAAGATGTCCTGCGCAAAGATAAACACCATAAATATGTGCCTGGTCCAAAATTGGTGGGGATACCACTATTAGGTACTATCGGGGCTGGTTGGCCATCTCCGGCCGAAGAAGAATTAGCTGATGCCATTACGTTAGACCAATATTTAATCACCAATCGAGCTGGAAGCTTTGTGGTACGTGTGACGGGTGATTCCATGATTGACGCTGGTATTCAGCCTGGTGATCTGGTGATTGTGGAACGTAGCCGCACACCGAAACCGAACGATATTGTGATTGCCAATGTGGATCAAGCTTGGACGTTAAAACGGTATATGAAGCAAGGAACCAAGGTGTGGTTAGAAGCGGCCAATAAAACCTATCGGCCAATTCGCCCTACCACAGAATTACACATTGAAGGTGTGGTCATTGGTGTTGTACGAAAATACCACTAATGCAACGAGTGATTGCACATATTGACGGTGACGCTTTTTTTGCGGCCTGCGAACAGGCAGTGCATCCGGAATATCGCGGCCAACCAGTCATCACCGGTCAGGAACGTGGCATCGTGGCCGCAGCCAGCTATGAAGCTAAACGCTATGGCGTGCAACGGGGCGTGCCATTATGGGAAGTCAAGAAACTGTGCCCTCACGCCATTATTGTTCCGTCAGATTACGAAACCTACAGTTTATTTTCCCAACGGATGTTTGAGTGTATGCGCCGGGTCAGCCCCATCGTCGAAGAATATGGCATTGATGAAGGCTTTGTGGACATCACTGGCCTGCGTGGCCCAACACACCGTTCCTACAGTCAGTTGGCCTGGCAAATGAAGCAAACCATTCAACAAGAATTGGGTATCAGTGTATCGGTTGGGCTATCGGTCAGTAAAGTTCTGGCAAAACTTGGTTCAAAATGGAAAAAACCCAATGGGTTTACCGTCATTCTGCCTCAGCATATTTCTACATACACTACAGCCACACCCACGGAAAAAGTCTGGGGCATCGGCCATAACACCGCTGCGTATCTGGCCAAGTTTGGTATTCACACGGCAGCAGATTTTGCCAAACAATCCGAGCAGTGGGTACATCGTCACACCCACAAGCCATTTCAGGAATTATGGCAGGAGTTGAATGGACAAAGTGTGTGGGAGGTGCACACGGCCGCAAAAACGTCCTACCAATCTATCAGTAAAATGAAGACCTTCACTCCCCCATCCAGTAATCGTAGTTATGTGTTTGCCCAACTTTCTAAAAATATCGAAAATGCCTTTATCAAAGCTCGAAGGTATGATCTTAGTACAAAAAAAATTGTGGTGTATCTGAAACAACACAATTTTCGTTATCGATCACTCGAACTGGTGTTTAATCGATTAACCTCTTTCCCTCAAGACGTCCTGACAACCGTTGAACACCAATTTCATCGGCTGTTTCAACCCACCATCCTGTATCGAGCAACCGGTGTGATCTTAGTAGATTTGTGCCCCATGCAGCAGGTGCAACTGAACCTATTTGAATCACCAATCAAACTGGAAAAATTAGAACAGATCTACGCCTCAATTGATGCCTTAGCGAAACGGTACGGTAAACATACGGTGATGCATGGCTCTAGTTTGCCCGTGGTACAAGCACCTGATCAACGCATCACGGAACGCCAGCGAGCCATGATGAACAATCAACTTCATCAAACTATCTATCAACGCAAGTTTTTGGGGATGCCGATCTTCACACCTATCCGACCCTAACCCACACACATGAAGTGTGGGGTTAGTTTTGTTTTATGGCCGTTCTGTGCATAACGCTTTACGTTACGCAGTACGCCATAAAAACATAACAGACTACCAGAAAATCGTAGTCTTGTCAAGGGCCTTGTTGTGCGGTGTTACAAATACCTCTTTCGGATATTCTGCCTGGTTCCAAAGATAATCAACCCAGCTATAATAAACACGATCCCAAACCATTGGGCTGAAGTTAAGCCCCACCACTCGCTATCATTGATCCGCCAGTTATCTAACACCAACCGCACCGTACCGTGCCACAACAAAAACAGCGTCAGAAAATATGGCGGCTGAATTTTCGCCTTGAACCGCAGATAAGTAAACAGTGCGAATAACAACGCTCCATCGATAACCAAATATAATCCATGATTATGGCGCACTAAGCCATCGAGGTAATACACTTCCCCCAAGAAGAAATCTGTCACCGTACCTGGGTGATCAAAAATAAAGAAACAACCTAACCGGCCAATCGCCAAACCGGCTGGTAGCGCATAGGCTAACACATCAACATATTCTAAAATATTCACACGTTTTCGCTTGAAGTAGACGAAGGTAGCAATGATCCCGCCTAATAATCCCCCACTCACGGACATGCCACCTTCCCAAATCTTTAGCGCATCAATCAGGCGACCAGCGAACAAGTGCCATTCCGTAGCCACAAACCAAACCCGTGACGACACCAACGCAGTGAGCACAATCCAAAACCCGCCATCAATAATATACTGAGGGTTCAGTTTACGTTCCACCGCATAGCGTTTGGCTACCAACAAACCAACGATGATGCCCAAGGCCACAAACATGCCCCACACTTGCAATGTGAACGGCCCAATCGGAATAATCGCCCAATGTAAATTTGGCAGCATGGTTATAATCCTAAGACGCTTAGTACGTAGGCTTTATTGACATAGCCATCAATCAATTCCATCTTGCCGTCCGACCGAATAATCACCAAATTTGGTTGAGTCTGAATACCGAGCTGTTGCGCCTCACTGGCATCCGCTTCCACCTGGCTTAGTGTTGCTTCGGCATTGCGACATTCAGTAAACTGATTACTATCTAACCCAAGTTCACTCGCCACCGTATCGAAAACAGCTGCATCCGCTAAGGTATCCTGCCGTTCATACAATTTAAGACTGTAGTCTATTAATGCACTCTGTTCTTCGGCACAATAGGCGGCAATGCTGGCGGCTTTCGCGTTGGGATGAATTTGCACTAATGGATACTGCTTAATCACCAAACGTACACTATCGCTGTGCTCGTTAGTTAGAGCCACGACATCAGGAAAGAATTTTTTACAGAAACGGCATTCGTAATCGAGGTACTGTACCAGTGTAATCGCATAGTCATCATTCGGTTCAACCACGGTTAAGGCATCACCATCCACAATGTCTTTGATTGGCTCGGTCAGTATCTGACTTTCCGTATCCAATGGTGCAATGGCATAGGTACTAATTTCACCCCCGTTGAGCACATACAGAAAAAATCCCAGTCCACCGACCGTCATAATCGATACCCCAATCACTATGCCAATCACAAATGTCAGACGAGCGTTGGTATGGGCAGTGAAGTAGTGTTCTTCAACCATAGTGGTTAGCCTATTAATTTCGGCCAAGCTTTAGCTAGACGTGTAATAGCTTCTTCAATCCGGCTGATTGGGTTATTGGCAAATGACAGGCGAATATAGCCTTCTCCAAACCGGCCGAATGATGTTCCCGGTAATACGGCAATATTGGTTTCATCAAACATGAAATTATACACATCTTGGCTACTGCGACCGGTACCAGTAATATCTGGGAACAAATAAATGGCACCTTGCGGTAAATGACACGATACACCCTCTAAGTTCTCTAAACCGGCATAGAGCACATCTCGCCGCTTGCGCAGTTCCTCGCGCATATCAGCCACCGCCTGTGGCATGGCTGGATCTTTCCAAGCCGCAATGCCGGCCCATTGGGTGAAGTTAGCGGCGCATGATACCGAGTTGTTAATTAAGTTCGCAATTACGTCTGCCATTTCCTTCGTGGGACATAACCCGTAGCCACAGCGCCAACCACTCATCGAAAAGGTTTTGGTGTACGCATCCAGCACGATGGTGCGCTCACGCGCCCCGGGAATAGACAGAATACTTTCAAACTTGCCTTCAAACACCAGTTCTGAATAGACTTCATCCGCAAAAATCCAGGCATCATTTTGTTTGGCTACTTCCACAATGGCTTCCAGTGATTCATGCGTCAGAATACCGCCGGTTGGATTCTGCGGTGAATTCACAATAATCAACTTGGTTTTGGAATTAGCTAGGCGCTTTAGTTCGGCGATATCAAAGTTAAACCCGTTCTCCCCGTTCATTTCTAGGGCGACTGGCTTGGCTCCAATAAAATTAATCACCGATTCATAGGTGGGAAAACCAGGGTTCGGATAGATCACTTCGTCACCTTCGTTCACCAACGCCAACAAGGTATAAAAAATCATCGGCTTGCCGCCAGGTGTGACAATCATTTCTTCCGGTTTGGCGGAGATACCACGGGATGTGGACATCTGTTCAGCCAACACTTCGCGCAATTCCATCAAACCGGCGGATGGTAAATATTTGGTTTTGTTATCGCGTAGCGCTTGAATAGCGGCTTCCACAATAGGTTGTGGGGTCTGGAAATCGGTATCACCAATTTCCATATGAATCATGTCTCGACCCTCGCGTTCCGCCTGTTTGGCCCGCGCTAAGACATGGAAAGCTTGTTCGGTGCCAAGCCGTGAAATCCGTTGAGCAAAGTTTAACATATGGGCTATTTTACCATAATCATCACGATATCGCCAACATTGGTGCCGGTTGGTCCGGTGGTGAATACAGCTTTCAATTTCCGTAAGGCAGTGTAGGAATCATTGTTCGCTAAATACGGTGCTAACCCCTTTGTCCACTGCCCATAGCGAACAATGGCTCCGGCTACGGGTATGGGGGTAAACCCGTCCACACCATCGGTAGCCAAGGTTAATAGTGACATCCCGGGTTGTAAATACTGTAAGGCCGCTAAGGCTAATTCTTGATTCCCCCCACCGTATCCCGTGCCTCGAACGGTGACCGTGGTTTCACCTCCGGCCAGTAATAAGGTTGGTCGACGTTTTATTCGACTGGCTGTGGTGACTAATTGTTTGGCCACTACCCGGGCTTCACCGTGCATCGCTGTGGTTAAAATTTTAACATGAATTTTCTTTGTCGTTTTCACGATCTGCTCCAGTGCCAGCCGATTAGAGCCAATTAATTGTGTTGAGATTCGTTTATGATCTAATCGTTTTGGTGTGTCTGATTGATCAATAATCAAACTCAGCTGTTTGGTCAACAGGTGATATTTTTTTAAGATGGCCTTGGCTTGTGATCGAGTGGAACGATCCGCTACCGTTGGACCAGAAGCAATCACATCGAGCCGGTCACCAATGACATCTGAAATAATGAAGCTCAGCACTTTGGCCGGAGTGGCTGCGGCCAGCTGCCCGCCTTTGACTTGCGACAAATGTTTGCGTACGGTATTAAGCTCAAAAATATTGGCACCAGCTTGCATTAACTGGCGCGATAGATTAACTTGATTGTGCAGCGTTAAACCAGGCCGGGGCAGAGTGAATAAACTTGATCCTCCACCGCTCCACAGACAAATGAGCAGATCATCTTTTCTCAGTGATTGTGCGAGGGTATGGATTTTTTTAGTGGCGGTCACGGTAGCGGCATTGGGAAACGGATGAGTGGCTTTTTGTACAATGATTTTACCAATCTTTTTTTTGTAAACGACCGGCACGTTTACATATCCACCGACAATTTTTTTGCCTAGCCGTTTATGTAAAGCCACCGCCATACCGAACGTGGCCTTCCCTGCCCCAACAACAAAGATCCGCCCCCGGTGAGATGGGAGTTGAATAGATTGCATCATGGCCTGTGGCTGAACGGCTCGTAAGGCAACGTTAGCTAAACGCCGTAACATGCGGTGGATTAATACAATTGGGTAAGTGACGTCCGTGCACAAAGGCCTGCACGTTTTTGGCTACCACCATGGCCATAGCCGTACGGGTTTCAATGGTGGCGGAACCAATATGCGGCAACAATACGGCGTTCCATTGCTTGGCTAAACCAGGAGCCATGTTTGGTTCATGTTCATACACATCTAACCCCGCCCCGGCAATGAGCTGACGGCGCAGCGCCTGCACTAAGGCCGCTTCATCCACTACTGGACCACGCGAAGTATTAATCAAATAGGCAGACGATTTCATCATCTGTAATTCTTTTTTTCCAATCAGGTGGCGAGTGTCTTTCACCAGTGGCACATGCAAGGTAACCACATCAGATTTTTTTAAGAGTGTGCTCAGGCTCACTTTCTGGGCACCGAGCGATAATTCCACTTCGCGCTCTTTGTGTTTCGTATAATACAGAACGCGCATACCAAAGCCATGGTGGGCAATTTCGGCTACTCGTGTACCAATTCGCCCCATGCCGATAACGCCCAAGGTTTTTCCAGAAATACCATGGCCAAGATATAGCAACGGTCCCCATCCAGGATACTGCTTCGACCGCATGATGTGATCGGTCTCGACCAGACGACGCGATACCGCCAACATCAATGCCACCGTTAATTCGGCCGTGGTTTCCGTTAAGACATCTGGCGTGTTCGTTACTGGGATCCCGCGCCGGGTGGCGGCCGCTACATCCACATTGTTGTAGCCGGCACCATAATTGGCAATTAGTTTCAAGCGTGGTGCGGCAGCCATGACAGCTTCATCAATTGGATCCGTTAAAATCGGTATTAAAATATCACAGGCTTTGGCACCGGCCAGCAGGTCTTTACGTGGAATTATGCTATCCGTTTTGCGTAGCCGCACGGTGGCGTATTTGCTGATGGCCGTCACTGCAGCAGTCGGGAGCGGGCGGGTGATAAAAGCGATGGGTTTAGGCATAGGCTATAGTATAGCGGTGTTAACGTTGAGTGAGCAAGCGCAGTAATTTTGGATGAATCTTTGCGTTGGCTGCCAGAATATGCTGATTCGATTCACGCCAATCCCACGGCCGACCATCTAACTGGGTAATTTTTCCACCGGCTTCTTGCAGCAGCAACGCTCCGGCGACTACATCCCAGGGATACGCGCCACCAATGATGTAGGCATCAACCCTGCCCGAGGCCAGTGCCATGAATGATTGTGCCGCTGAACCATACGATTTGTAGTACGTCGTATAGAGAGCTAGCAATGATCGCCAATGGGCAAACTGTTCCAGTGAACTGCGCAAACGCACGTTACTAATGATCGTCACCATTTCTTCCAATTCAGATTCTTGGCTTACGTAGATGCGTTTATGATTGCAATAACTGCCCTGGCCCTTTCTGGCGTAATACAGTTGATCGTGGATAGGATCATACACGCACCCATGCTTCACCACATTACCTTCCACCAGGGCTACAATCACCCCGAACAACGGAATTTGGCGGGCAAAGTTGTTGGTGCCGTCTAACGGATCAATTACCCAGGTATACTGGCTTTTACCAATCAGCTCACCGCTTTCTTCACTAATAATGTTATGGTAGGGAAATTTTTTACGAATGGCCGAGATCAAAATGCGTTCTGCCGCGTAATCTGCTTCGGTGACAATATCGTGACGACTCGTTTTGATTGTGCCGGTGGTGATGACACCGAAGTTACGTTTAAGGCTATGCCCAGCCTGACGGACAATAGCTTGAATGAAGTGATCCGTTTGATTAAGCCGCATGCCGCTTCCGTTTGAGGACACGATGAACCGCTGCCACAATATCGCCGGTCGTCATGTGAAAGGCTTTGAATAGTTCGGGTGTTGAACCGGATGCGCCGTAGCGATCTTGCATACCAATATATTCGATCGGAGCGGGATAGTGTTGGCCCAACGCTTCGGCTACGGCACCGCCTAACCCACCAAGCACGCTGGCTTCCTCGGCTGTTACTACTGCATTGGTTTTGCGTACTGACTCCACAATGGTCGCTACATCTAGTGGTTTCACCGTAGTTGCATCAAGCACATCTACACCGATACCGGCTTGTTCTAACTCGTGAGCGGCCAACAGGGCTTCATACACCATTGGTCCGCAGGCTATTATCGTCACATCATCACCGGCATGGAACAGTTCAGCTCGGCCAACTTGAAATGGCGTTTGGTCGGTTGTAAAGACTGGATATTTATCTCGCCCCATCCGGAGATACCACAGGTGCGGTTCAGTGACCGTGGCCAGTGTGGCCTGTTGCGCGCGAACCGCATCCGAGGGTACCAACACCGTGCATCCAGCAATCGTACGCATCGTGGCAATATCTTCCACCGCCTGATGCGTGGCACCATCGGGGCCAACCGACACACCAGCGTGGGCCCCAACCACCACACCATGCAAATGGTTATAGCCAAAAGTGGTACGAATTTGCTCCCAGCACCGACCCGGCGAAAAGGCGGCGTATGATGCCATAAAGGGCACCTTGCCAACAGACGCTAAGCCAGCACCGACGGTGATTAAATTTTGTTCGGCCACACCAATTTGCACATAACGTTTGGGAAAAGCTTTTTGAAACAGATGCGACCGAGTTGATTCGCTTAAATCGGCACACAGCACCACAATACGTTCATCCTGCTTGCCTAATTCCACCACGCCAGCTCCATAGCCATCACGCGTGCCGGCTTGTTTCACGGCAGCTCGATCGAACACATTCGATACCAGGTGAGCACCAGCGACTACTGGCATAATTGTTCACGTAATGCAGTCAGTTCGGCAAGACCTTTGGCTAATTCGTCTTGGCTGGGGGGTTTACCGTGCCAGACATAATCATTTTCCACGAAGCTGACTCCTTTCCCTGGGACCACATTGGCTAATATCAGAGTTGGCTTGCCTTTGACCTGTGTGCTGTCTTTCAGAGCCGTGATCACTGCGGCCATGTCGTTTCCGTCAATTTCAATGACATGCCAATTAAAGGCTTGGTATTTATCTGCCAACGGGTCCAATGGCATAATCTGTTCGGTATTGCCGTCAATTTGAATATAGTTACGATCCATGATGACGGTGAGGTTATCTAAGTGATAGGCGGCGGCAAACATCACTCCTTCCCAGGTATTCCCCTCTTGCTGCTCACCATCACTCGTTAGGCACCAGACACGCTGGTTGGTCTGATCCATTTTAAAACCGAGTGCCATACCAGCCGCTTCGGACGTCCCTGAACCCAGCGGACCACTGGTGGTTTCTAAACCAGGTAAAGCTTCCCGATGCGGGTGACCTTGCAAGCGGCTGCCAAATTTACGTAAGGTCATCAGTTCTTCACGCGGAAAATAGCCGGCGTGGGCCATAGTGGCATAGAGCACTGGACAAATATGACCATTGGATAAGACAATCCGATCACGCTCTGGCCAGTCCGGCTGAGTGGGTTTGAGTTTGGCTACGTTTAAAAATAAAGCGGCAAAAATATCCGCCATACCCAACGGACCAGCACTGTGGCCGGAACCCGCGGCGGCCAGGGCTTTGAACAGATCAATCCGAATATCAGTCGCAGCGAGACGCAGGGTGTTAAGATCGGCTGAGCTCATGATAGGCAGCGGTTAAGTCGTCAGCTTTAAATAAATAACTGTTGGCACACAGAATAGTAGCACCTGCTTCCACAATTGGCCACTTGGTTTTTAAGTTCACGCCACCATCCACGGCAATTGGTAAGTCGGGCTTTTGTTCATGGAGAAATTTGATCTTATCCAGCACATCATTGTTGAAGCCTTGGGCTGCAAACCCGGGTTCAACACCCATCACCATTACAAACGCCAACTGTTCGAGATAGTCCGTAATTTCGTAGCTAGGAGTATGGGGATTAATGGCAATGGCAAGATCTTTCTCCGTATCCTTCACTAACTGAATGACATTGTCCATATTGGTGATGGCCTCGCGATGAATCACCATACTGGAAACGTTCGGTAAAGCCCACGACCGAATATGTAACTCGGGATGCTTAATCATCAAATGGAGAGACACCTTCAGTCCCTTCCAATCTAACGATTCGATCTTGGCCGGACTATTGACCGTCACATTCGGAACAAATTCACCATCCATGATATCTAAATGAATTTCTGGCACTACTCCAGCTACGGCATCAATGCGCAATTGGATGTCGTGCAGATTCTTTTCCAAGATAGCTGGCCACACTGTAATCATGACCGTGCTTCAAATTCAGCAATTTTATCGAGCCGCCGTTGGTGGCGCTCATCACCAGAAAATGGAGTGTTGAGCCAGGTCTGTACAATCGCTTTCGCCGTCATATCGTCTAACCAATCCCCAGATAACCCAAGCACATTGGCATCATTATGCTCGCGTGAATGCTTGGCTGCTTGTTCTGTTAACGGAGCAACGGCTCGTACCCCCCGTACCTTGTTTGCAGCAATAACTACGCCAGCCGCTGATCGGCAAGCTAAAATACCACGGTGTTCAACGGACGACCGAGCCACGGCTTCGGCTACAGCAAAAGCAAAATCAGGATAATCATCGGCCGGGTCAAGAGCGGTGGCGCCAAGATCGGTATAGGCGATTTGCCAGTCACTCAGCCACGCTTTCAGTTGTTCTTTTAACGCAAAGCCGCCATGATCGGCGCCAAGGTAGATCATGATTCCAGTATAGCAGCTTCAATCAGTTCAATCCACTGTGCTTCAGACACAACTCCCTCGATTTTCTGGCCATTGACAAAAAAAGTTGGTGTCACGGATACACCACCCAAAAAACCTTCGTTCAAATCTTTCTGCACCTCACTGGCATAGCGCTCACTCGCCACACATTCCTCAAAATCAGGTACATCTAAATCAGCTTCTTCCGCCCAATCAGAGAACACCGCTGGGGCAGCTGTTAAATCAGCTTGGTTGATAAACGCCAAATCGTGCCATACCCAAAATTTACCCTGTTCATCAGCACATTCACCCGCTTGAGCAGCGGCAATGGCCTGGGCGTGAATGGTATAGAGCGGAAAGTCACGAAAGACGATGCGCACGTCATTGGGATATCGTTGATAGATCGCGTACAAAATAGGTTCAGCTTCTTTACAAAACGGACACTGAAAATCTTCAAAGGCAATGATTTCAACCGCAGCAGTCAGTGTACCTAAATATGGATCATCATCGGCATCGGGAGTAAGATAATTCAAAATTGGGGTAGTCGTATTGGTTGTTTGGTTTACGGTATCTATGTTCCGATACTGGGCAAACACCAACAGACCAAAGGCAATGGCGGCCAGCAAAACGATGCAAAGCACAATAACGGTAACGACTTTTCCAAAACTATTGTACCACATAGCTCATAACGGATTCACACATCGTTTGCACGGCTAAACACTGGCCAAAGGCTTGGGTGGCAGGTTCGGCGGCAAAGGCTTGATAGCTACTGATCAACAGCCCGCCAAAGATAATCACACCAATCACTCCAAACCGAAACGATGGCACGGGCGTGTGCTCACCTAACCAATGATTCACTCGCGCTTGGCTCGTGGAAAACCAGGTGGCGGCTAATGTTCCGGGCTGAGCCACATCAGTCATTTTCACAAAGGCCGACTGGACGGCCACGACGTCAGTGACCACATCATCCGCAATAATTTCTTGGGCGGCCGTATACCGTTTTAATAGTTGCTGTGGTAAGGCTTGCAGGAGTAACCGTTGTAATGGATCAAACCGTTTCGCATGCTCAGCTTCATGCTGAATCACCGCCAACAGCTCGAAGCCTGATAACGTTTTTAATAATGTGGCACTGATATACACCTGTGATTTGAAGTACCCCACACATACTGCTTTTGGTCCAGGTAGATTGACGGTATGAATCGGAGTATTTCGATACACGGTGGTGTGGAGTACATGCCGAGCCACGGTACGATGAAACTGGCTTGTCTGCCATAGCATTACTACCATTTTCAGCATAACGGATATGCCGATCACGATACTCGCCACCAATAACCCAAATAATAGCCAACTGGCCGGGGTATTGGGAATGACATCAAATTGGTTACAACCACACACCGAATCGGATTGACGCTTTAGGTAGGGAACAAGAGCCGATAACACTACAGCAATAAGTACTGCCAGGCTGACCATACTCACACAGTACGAGGTAAAGAAACGCTTAAGAGCGCGTGCGGTGTGCATTGACGAGGCGTTTTAATTCGACAAATTTTTTTGCGTCAATCTGATCAACTGTATCCACAAACTGGGCAATGGCAAGATCACCATATCGACGAATAAGCATGTCAATCATTGCTTTAGTGGTACATAAACACAAATCCGCTTCCGACTGCACAGCTTGATATTCGTAGGCTTTGCCGACTTTGATGCGCTTTAAGACGCCTTTCTTGCTTAACCGATCCATTGTGGTCATGACTGTGGTATAGGCAATATCCCGCTGCGTATTCAACAATTCAAAGACACTGCGGACAGTGGCACAGCCTTGTTGCCAGACAATGTTCATAATATCTTGTTCCAATTGTCCGAGCGGTTTCAGTGGTTTTTTCATACGTTACATTCAGTATACAACAACAGGGATGTTTGAAACACCCCTGTTGAGTTTAATGCGCTTAGCAAGCGCAGCCTTCGCCACCACAAATCATAGCGGAATTGTTATCATTAATTAACTGATGTTAGCAGGCACATTGCCCACCGCAGTCGCAGCCTTCGCCACCAATGAATTTTTTCATACAATCGGCTTAATGAATTACTACAGTTGGTAGTATATACCGCAGTTATTTTTTTGTCAACTGAAACGCCCCGGTTGCCTCTATTGAGACTACCGGGGCTGTTCCTCCTGCTGTTTGCTGGAACTTTCACCCGCCGATGGACAGGCGCAAGCCAGCACTGCCGGTGTAGCCACGCCAGATGCTTCCGTCCCAGTCCAGCTCGACTTCGTAGCCAAGGCCACAGTAGAGCTCGACACCGAACCAGCCGTAGTCGTTGGGGCGATGGTAGAATTGGACGCTGGGTCCAACCTGTGCGGCCACCACCTGATAGTGACCATCGACCGTGGTGTAGT
>DOSP01000113.1:5046-6446 GCA_003512175.1 Candidatus Kerfeldbacteria bacterium | reverse complement strand
CCCGGCCGAAACCGCCGACCAGCCACCGCGCATTCAAGTAGTAGCCAACCCGACTTTCCAGGCTGACATACTGGCGCAGCGGACGATAAGCGGAGTACAGTCCGGTGCGGAACTGAAGCTGTCCGAGATCTGTGCTGACCGCCCCGCCCATCGGGAAGATGGGGTGACCTTCGCCCCCGAAGCCTTCGGCGTAGCGGTAGAGATACATTGTGTCGATGAACACTAGCTCGCCTTCGCAAGCAGCGTCCGTAAGGGTACACAACAAGATGGGGATCGTAACCACCTCCGGGTTATCGTGGTAAATAAAAAAGACCACGAGGTCATTGTTCCCATAAACTTTCCGAGGTCATCGGAAGGAACAAAGACCTTATGGTCCTTTTGTTTTGAGTGTTGTTAACCGAGTGCTGCCTGGCTCGGTCCCTGTGCGGGAATAAATTTTCAAGGTGGCGACAGTTTAGTCTAAACTTTCGATTTTGTCAACCACCCGTCAACCGACCACTTGAGCGGTTTTGGCATCAAGCCAATCCAGGCCGTCATCAGCAATAACGCTACGTCACGCCACCACAGCTCTTGGAAGGTTTCACCTAAGGAAAATAACTGACCAAAACAGCCGCAATCAACCAGCTCTTTTCCTCGAAAAAAATTAATCTCGATGCCCACCAAAAAAGAGACAATCATCAAACCAACCATCGCAGCACTGAGGCGATGCCAGGCGCCAACCACTAACCCTAACCCAAAAATGACTTCTGCCCATGGTAGCGTCCAGGCATAGAGCGTTAACCATGGATCCGGTAAAATGCCCCAGGCATCAGCCACCGCAATGAACTCCGCCAACGGGGCAATGAGTTTGCTGACGCCGGCCAATACGAAGATACCGCCAACAATGATGCGAAAAATGACAACGAGATAGTTATTGGCCGAGTTGTTCTGCCACTTTCGCACGTAAGTCATCATAGCTTGGGCCGATCATTCGTTCACCGTTTACAAAAATAGTCGGAGTTGAATTCACACTGGCTTGGTTAGCTTCTGCTTCATCTTCAGTAATCGAAGCAACTGTGCTATCGCTGGCTAAACAGGCAGAAAACGTCGCTTCATCCAGACCAAGCTCTACGGCATACCCCGTAAAGATAGGATCAAGCTCTAGCTCTGGCGACCAAACGCTTTGGCGTTGAAACAGTAGATCGTGATATTCCCAAAAGGCATCCTGGGCAAAGGCACATTGGCCAGCTTCCGCCGCCGCTGCGCCATTGGGATGAATAGTCCGCAATGGAAAATCGTTGTACACCAACTTCACTTGGCCAGGAAATTCTTGCAGAATCTGCTTCAGTGTCGGATAGAATTGTTTACAGGCTGGGCATTGGAAATCACTGTACTCTTCAATCATCACTGTGGCCGCGGCC
>DOSP01000113.1:797-4950 GCA_003512175.1 Candidatus Kerfeldbacteria bacterium | reverse complement strand
CACGGGATCCGCCGTGAGACCTTGCACCGGCGCATCAGTCGAAGTATTCAATTGAATTAAAGCGATCAGACCGATGGTGACGACTAGAATAGAAATGACGGTGACAATTTTAGCGCGCATACCGTTCTTGTTTAATGTTCGGTGCCTGACCAGCTGAACCAAAAGCGATCATTCTCGTTTTAATCATGTCTCGTAGAGCATCGCGGGCTGGACCTAAATATTCTCGGGGGTCAAATTTCTCTGGATATTCTGCAAAAAATTTCCGGATGGCGCCCGTCATCACAATCCGACCATCGGTATCCACATTCACTTTGCTCACCCCATGTTTAATAGTTTCTTGCAGCTGCGCGATATCGACGCCTTTGGTGTTTGGCATCTTGCCACCATACTGGTTGACGATCGCTACCAACTCTTCCGGAACCGATGACGAACCATGCATCACCAGCGGCGTGGTGGGGAGACGGCGGTGAATTTCTTGTTGGACATCATGCTGCAAAATACACGCCTCCTTAAATTTATAGGCGCCATGCGATGTGCCAATGGCAATCGCCAGAGAATCCACCGGAGCTTGTTTGACGAACTCTTCAGCCTGAGCGGGATCAGTCACTAAAATACGTTTGACACCAGCTCCATCCTCTACTCCACCAATCGTGCCTAGTTCTGCTTCGACGCTGACACCCAATGGCCGAGCATAGTCTACTACGGCTTTCGTGACGGCCAGGTTCTCTTCAAAACTCAAAGCTTTCTTACCCGATTCATCTAATGAACCATCAATCATCACCGAAGTGAAGCCCAAACCAATGGCAGTTTTCACCACCTCTAAACCATTGCCGTGATCGAGATGCATCACCACTGGAATTTCGGGGTGTTCCTCAGCGGCCGCCTGAATAATGTATTTCAGGTAAATCAGCCGCGAATATTTTAAGGCGCCACGAGACACTTGAATAAATACCGGTGACTCGGTTTCTGCTGCGGCATCGACAATAGCCTGCACCTGCTCCATGTTGTTGGCATTAAAGGCGCCCACCGCATAGTGGTTTTGGAAAGCGTGATCAAGAACAATTTTTCCTGGGACTAACATATGAAGAGTATAGTAACAAATATGTCTACTATTGTATATAGTAGACTGGGGTTATGTTCCCATCTCCCAAGAAGCCAGGTATTTCTTTTGGGCGGCCGTCAGTTGCTCCAGTTTGACCCCCATGGTTTTCAATTTCAAGCGTGAGACAGCATCATCAATTTGCGCAGGCACATTATAGACTTGAGCTTTCAGTTGTTTCTGATGTTTCACTGCCCATTCAGTAGTAAGTGATTGCACCGCAAAACTCATATCCATGACCGAAGCTGGATGGCCTTCAGCGGCAGCCAGATTCACTAATCGGCCTTCACCTAACACATAGATAATCTTACCCGATTTTAATTGGTAGGCTTCCACGAACTCACGCACTCGCTGGACGGTCTTGCTCAGTTTCTTCAAATTATCGAGATTAATCTCCACGTTGAAATGGCCAGAGTTGGCAATTAACACACCATCTTTCATCTGTTTGAAATGTTTGGTATCCAAGACGTTCACATTGCCTGTCACTGTGCAGACCACGTCGGCTTCTTGCACCGCTTGTTCCATTGGCATGACGCGGAAGCCATCCATGACGGCTTCAAGAGCTTTGATGGGATCGATTTCGGTGACGATGACATTGGCACCCATGCCACGCGCCCGATCGGCTAAACCACGTCCGCACCAGCCGTAACCAGCTACGACAAAGGTCGATCCAGCTAATAAGACATCAGCCGCGCGCACAATACCATCAATGGTAGATTGGCCGGTACCGTAACGATTATCAAAAAAGTGTTTGCAGGCAGCGTCGTTCACCGCGACCACTGGGAATTTCAACACGCCATCTTCTGCCATGGCTCGCAAGCGAATGACACCAGTGGTGGTTTCTTCCATCGAAGCGACCACTCGGTTATGCAATGCTGGATGTTTCTTCAAAATGAGCGTCACGAGATCGGCGCCGTCATCCATGGTGACATTTGGTTTATGTGCAACAGCGGCGTGCAGATGTCGATAATAGGAGGCATTATTTTCACCAGTGATGGCAAACACCGGGATACCATAGTGTTTGACTAACGCCGCCGCAACATCATCTTGCGTAGACAACGGATTAGAGGCGCACAGAACAACGTTGGCTCCACCGGCTTTCAGGGTACGCACCAAATTGGCCGTTTCGGCAGTGACATGCAGGCAGCATGACATGCTCATACCCTTGAGTGGTTTCTGCTTGCTAAAGCGATCACGAATCGCCCGCAACACCGGCATGTCGTGGTCAGCCCATTCAATTCGTTGCTTGCCACCGGCGGCGAGTTTTAAATCTTTGACGTCGTACTTCATAACGCAAGTTTTGTCTTAAAATTCTTATAATATCTTTTTTTAAACTGATCAACCGTGAAATGATGATTCTGTGTACCGTACTGTTCAATTGCATACGTGGCACAGACTGCCGCTACCCGACCGGCCACAGCTGGATCCCAATTATACAACATTCCCATGATCACACCAGATCGATAGGCATCCCCCGCTCCGGTGGGATCAACGACCCGTTTTGGTTGAGCAATGGGCAAGCGATAGCGTTTGCCCGCTGTATACCAAGTGGCTCCTTTGCCTCCCAGTGTCACAATCAACTGTGGAAGTGTGTGCAAGAGCTTCGGCAGAGTGATCTTCATTTTTTTCAAGACGAGATCTAATTCGTAATCGTTCACAATCAAACAATACGCCCCACGCAATATGGTGGAAAGTTGTTTGCCCGTCAGCCAGACAAGTTGCTGACCAGGATCCACAATATACTTCACTTGATGTTGCTGATAGAGCTTGACCAACGTCAACATATCAGTGAGATTGCCAGCACCTAAGATACCAATTGTACTGGGAGTGATCAGTTGTTTGACTCGGCGTTTCACTGAGGCATCCGCCAGAGCACTGTGTTTCATGGCACCAAAATGGAATCCCGCAATCTGATTATCGGATAAATCGGTGATAATGTGCGCCGTGGCGCAGACATCAGAACGCACAGTGCGAATGGTACGGGTGTACACATGGTGACGGTTCATCCACTGGCGATACTCGGCAAAATCTGTCCCAACCTGACTGACCACATAGGGCCGTTGTTTCAGCAAACTTAAGGTATAGGCAATATTTCCGGCTGTGCCGCCAAATTCCACTGATAACTTTTCTAATCCGAAACTGACATTCAGCTTATGAATCTTGTCCGGTAAAATATGATCAACAAACTTACCGGGAAAATCCATGATCCGGTCATAGGCGACAGACCCTGAAACAAGTACCGACATGTTACCGCAGTTTCCGGTTGACGGCCTGCTTCAACGCGGCCACTCGGTTGGTTTGCTCCCACGGCAGATGCAAATCGTTACGACCAAAATGGCCATAGGCAGCCGTTTGGCGATACAATGGCCGACGTAAGTTGAGCGCTTGGATAATCATCCCTGGACGCAGATCAAACACTTTTTGGACGGCATCAGCTAATAACGCATCAGATACTTTACCGGTACCGAAGGTATCTACCCGGACCGATAACGGTTCGGCCATACCAATGGCATAGGCGACTTGAACTTCAGCTCGCGTAGCCAACTTCGCAGCCACAATGTTTTTGGCAATCCAGCGAGCGGCATAACAACCGGTCCGATCCACTTTGCTGGGATCTTTTCCAGAAAAAGCACCACCACCATGTCGAGCATAGCCACCATAGGTATCGACTATAATTTTGCGACCAGTTAAACCGGTATCGCCTTGTGGACCGCCGATGACAAACCGACCAGTTGGGTTGACGTAATACAGAGTCTGTTTATCTAACAAGTTCTTGGGAATAACCGCTTTGATGACCTTACTAATAATCTGGGGTTTGAGTTGTTTGATGTTTAATTCAGGATTATGTTGGGCCGAGATCAGCACCGAGCGTATCCGCACTGGTTTATCACCTTCGTATTCCACGGTGACTTGGCTTTTCCCATCGGGGCGCAAGCCTTTGATGATATTTTTCTTCCGAACCTCCGTTAAGCGTTTGGCCAATTTGTGAGCCAGCACAATTGGTAATGGCATCAATTCTTTCGTCTCGTTACAAGCATAGCCAAACATTAAACC
>DOSP01000113.1:0-713 GCA_003512175.1 Candidatus Kerfeldbacteria bacterium | reverse complement strand
TGATCACCCGCTCCAAGATTTTCCAGATCTTCTTTGGCGACTCCACCCTGTTTGTTTTTCTTGAAACTGTCGACACCCATGGCAATGTCGGTAGATTGTTCCTTGATCGCCACCATCACGCCGGAAGTTTCCCAGTGGAAGCCGTAGCGAGAATCGGTGTAGCCAATATCTTTAATGACTTGCCGAACTAAATTTGGTACATCGACATACGATGACGTGGTAATTTCTCCACCCACCACCGCAAACCCGTTGGTGAGATAGGTTTCACAGGCCACGCGACCTTTTGGATCTTGGGCTAAAATAGCATCGAGGACGGCATCAGAAATTTGATCAGCCATCTTATCCGGATGACCTTCCGTCACTGACTCAGACGTAAATACTTTACGCATAGACTAGGTGATAGATGATTAACTGGCCTTACAGTTTTCGAGTCTAGCAGTAATCCTTCGACAAGCTCGGGATACGAACCGTTAAACTCCAAAACTAAACAGGCACGAAAGATAGTATACTGAAACGTGTAATTTGGGTCAATTGCCCTGCCAATTTTTTGGATTGTGCATAACATATTGACGAACGTTATGTAATTCACGTTGCGATCGAATAACGGATTCATAATAATCACGTTGCCAAACCGTCTGTCCGGGTGTATCACGAATTTCATTAATTATTTTGCCGGATTGCATTTTGAATCGTCCAATCATTTTCGGTATGAT
>DOSP01000112.1 GCA_003512175.1 Candidatus Kerfeldbacteria bacterium | reverse complement strand
CCGCCACAACGACTGTGGAGGTGAGTAAGGCAGTTAAGGACAGATAAGTACGCATAGTGCGGAAAATTACTAATAAAGCTTAATTAATTGACCACGATGGTACCCGACATACCGGCATGACCGGCACCACATACCACCGTACAAGCGAAGGTGAAAGTGCCGACTTCATCGGCCACAAATTCTACGGTTTTCGTTTTACCTGGAGTGATGGTTTCGCTGACCCCAAACTGTGCTAAAGAGAAGCCATGTGGGACATCAGCCGTGGTTAATTTCAAGATGACGGTATCACCTTGATTAACCGTAATGCTCGATGGTGAGAACTCAAATTGCTGGGCAACGATGTCGAACGTTTGCGTGACAGGGGCCGCTTCATCTGGGCCATCGTTTTCTGCTTCGTCTTCGTTGACGCCTACATCAGCGTCTTCAGCCTCACCGACCACCACTGTTTCATCAACATCACTGTTGGGGTCGACCGGTACGAGTAATGAATCACCAGATGTATTAACCGTATTATTGGTGGTCTCATCAGCCGTTGAATTAGTTGTAGTAGAAGTGCAGCCCGCTCCTAGGGCAAACAACGTGGTTAGGCCAAGGCCTAAGATAATTTTATTATTCATAGCGTTATTTGTGAGTAGAGCCCCGCCGACGGCGAGGCTCTACTGGTTGATCAACTTTCTGCCACGATTTACAAAATAGCGTCTTTGGCTTGTTTGGAAACGCGGAATTTCAGCACAGTTTTGGCTGGAATTGAGATTTGTGCACCAGTAGCAGGGTTACGACCCATGCGAGCAGCCCGATGCTTCTTTTGCATTTTACCAAGGCCAGGTAAGGTAACTTCACCGGCATCTTTGGTTTGCTTGTAGATCATGTCTACGAGCATTTCCCACATGCTGACAACTTGCTTTTTGCTTAATCCAGCCTTGTCGGCTAGGGCAGCCATGAATTGGCTCTTGGTCATTGGTTTTGCCATATCGCGATTGGTTAATAATTTATCGGGGTTTATTATACACTATTCACTAGGTTTTCCTAACGCACTGTGGAAAAGTGGTTTTAACTTTGTTGGACAGTGACGGCAGCAGTGGCCTTTGTGTCCATGGATCCCTCAATGTCTGCAACCGCCTCAAACCACCATTCTTGGCGTCGTTGCTGGGTCATAGCGTTCAGTTTTCCCAGGGCACCCAACACCCCACCTTGTTTAGATAGTTGCTCCAGTTGGGCTTGAACCGGTACGCTAAAATGGTAGGATTTTTGTTCACCGGGCTTCAAAGAAAAAGCAGTGGTATCCGATTGTTCTGCTAAAGTATACTGCTGCCAATTCTGCCGGGAGGGGCCATTCACTGACCGTTGTGTCCAGGTGTCTTTTTGCATCAGTTTGACATGCACAGATTTAACCGGCTGCTCCATTTTGCCACCAGTTAAGACAACGTCTACATCAACCTTACTGCCGTTGGTGAGGGCGGTTTGTTTGGGTGTGACGGCCAGTTTAGCCCCACCAATGTTTAATGACCGTTTAACTTTATCGAATAGGCCCATATTATTCTTCCACTTTTACTGTGCCGGTCATACTGTTGTGGAAAGCACAGAGGTAGTTAAATGTTCCGGCGGTATCGAAGGTAATCGTTCCTGATTCACCCGCACTCAATGGACCGGTATTAAATACGAAGTTTTCTTCTGAAACGTTATGGGTAGTGCTGCCATTGTTGGTAAAGGTGATTGAATCACCCACTTGGATGGTAATGTCATCTGGACTAAAAAAGAAATCTTCAATCGAAACGTCATAGGTTACTGGCTCAGCATCATCGGAATCATCGTCGGTATCGTCTTTATCATCGATGCCGTCGTTATCGCTGTCGTGTTTCATATCATCATCGTCATCATCGAGACCGTCATCATCGTCATCATCGTCATGTTTGTCAGCTTCTCCGTCATTGTCGTGATCGTGTGAATCCTCATCTTCATCATCCGTTATGCCATCATCGTCATCATCGTCATCATGTTTGTCGGCTTCATCATCATTATCATGATCATGCATCGCCTCGCAATCGGACTCGTTAAAATCTTTGATGCCGTCATCATCGTCATCGGCATCTTTCTTATCTTTCTTGGCATCGTCATCATGATTTAACTTATCGGCCGCATCTTCCGATTTATCGGCCGCGCCATCATTATCATCATCTAAATCTGCGACGTCATCATTGCCGTCGTTGTCGTGATTCTTGCGGAATTTACCTTTTTCAATGTAGTCGGGAATACCGTCGGCATCTCTATCGACTGTGCTTTGCGGATCATCAACACTATCGTCTTCATCATCGTCGATACCATCATTATCGCTATCATCTCGGTACTTGCCTTTCTCTGCACAATCGGGATAGGTATCACCATCTGTATCAACGTCAACCGAATCAAAAATACCGTCTTCATCGTGATCTTCTTCCTCATGCGCCACTATGGGTTGAATGGCAATAATTGCAACCAGAGTAAGAATAATTGTGGCTAAGGTTAGCCTCCAGTGTTGTGTCAGATATTGGGTCATATTCTCTTTTTATTACGTCTTATAGGCATAGTATAGCACAGCTCCGCGCGTGTATACTATTGCCGCTCCTCGAGAGTCACTTCAACCTCTTTTTCCTCTCCATCATGAAGCACCTGCAAGGTGACTTTGTCTCCGACAACGTGTTGGCCAATAATGGTGCTCAAATCATGCTCACTGTCCAGTTTCTGCCCATCAATTTCCAATAGAATATCGTTCTCTTCAATTCCCGCTTTGTCGGCCGGTGAACTGGGAATCACGGCTAACTCAGTGGGCGTTTCTCCACGCAGTACGAGCACGCCGTAATCCACCGGTAAATCATTAGCTTCCCGTAATTCTACGGTGATGGGGATATAACGCACCCCCAAAAAAGGCCGGCTAATTTTGCCAGTGGTTTTGACGCTCTCCACTACACTTTGGACCAAGTTAGCAGGTAGAGCAAAACCAATATTTTCGGCAGCCGCTACAGCTACGTTTACGCCAATCACTTGGCCAGCGGCATTTAATAACGGCCCGCCAGAATTACCGAAATTAATGGCGGCATCGGTTTGAATAACACCGTCTAGTTTTTCCGACTGACCAAACCCATCACCGGCTTGAATAGACCGCGCTAAGCCAGATACCACCCCGACCGATACGGAATTGCTAAATTCACCCAAGGCATTCCCAATGGCGATGGCGGTTTGACCAACCTGCAACGTATCGGAATCGCCAAATTCGAGGTAAGAAAAATTTTCGCCGTCGACTTTTAATACAGCAATGTCGTTGGCGGGATCTTTAGCTACCACACTGGCCGAGTATTGCGAGCCATCATTGGTGAACACCGTATAGTCGGCCTCACTTTCTGAAACCACATGTTTATTGGTGACCACATAGCCATCAGCCGACACAAAAAATCCTGAACCACTGCTGACTTCTTGCTCTTCGGTCCCGTTTTGGCGATATTGCGGCAGAGAAAAACCAGGAAACTCAAAACCAAATGGATCATACTGTTCTTCGTAGTATTGTTCATAGACCGGCACATCTTGCGTGGCAACGATGGAGACCACAGCGGGTGAAACACGTTCCACGACGCTCACAATCTCTTCTTCTGTACCGGCTAATTCAGGAGCAGATTGAGAGCTGACACTGGTCATCACTCGGTTCACATTGATCATATCGAGCATCCAATCGGGATGCACAATTGTGGCAGCGACGACGACCGCTACCACTGCACTGGTGGCAAGTAAGCCGCCAAAAAAGCCAATAATGGCTGATAGGAATGTTGATTTTGTAGACATAGTACTTTCTAGTATAGATCCAGTTCTATATACTATCAAGTGTAGTAGGTTTAATTTATCCACAGTGGACATTCCCCCGCCAACTCATTAAGATGCTGGGCAAGTTCATTGTGAATTCTTCAAGAATCCCACTGCCGATAGAAAGGGCACGATAATGAGGAGAAACCTTCTGCTGGTGGCACTGGTGCTGTTCGGGTGTGCAACTGAACCCGAAGAGCCCGATCCCGCCGAGACCGACGAGATGGTGATCACCTTCACCCAGGAGTTCGTCATCGATGAACTCTGCTTCGACTGGGATGGCGAGGGTGAGGGCTGGGTAACTGGCTGCGGGGTAGACGTACAACTCTACCTGGTGGTGGAGAACGGCGTGATGCTGGACGAATCCGAAATGCGGATGTCCGGCAGCGACAGCCTGGTGATCGACGGTGCTGCCTACGGCCCAGAGCTGTCGGCTAATGCACCACTGGTCGGCGAGTTCAGCCCGTACGGTTCACCCTATGGGCCGTGCTTCTCTGGTCGGCCGCACCACCCGAGTGATGATCTGTCTATCTGGCTGAGCACTTGGGGAGGGTTCAGCCAGAC
>DOSP01000096.1 GCA_003512175.1 Candidatus Kerfeldbacteria bacterium | reverse complement strand
CTATCGATAACCCGCCCCAAAACCTGGGGCGGTTTGATTTTTTTTAACCGTCATGGCAAAGGTGGCTTATGTTATACCGCGATCGTTATGTGGTGCCATCAATTCGTTTAAAACGTTGGGATGATCGATCACCCGGTTATTATTTTGTCACCATTTGTGCCAAACAACGGTGGACAAAACCATTTGGTCACATCCAACATGGGTATATGTGTTTGTCGGATATTGGTACAATGGCCCATCGATATTGGTGGGATATACCCAACCATTTTCAAAATGTAACATTGGATAAATTCGTCGTCATGCCGGATCATGTGCATGGGATCATCCGCATTAATCATAATCAAATGATGTCCGATCATCGGTCCGTAGAGACGCGACATGTCGCGTCTCTACAAAATGCGGATTATGATAATCGAATGTTTAATAAATTCGGGGGATTACCAAAAAATTCATTATCATCAATCATCCACGCATATAAATCCACCATCACCCGATGGTGTAACCAAAATCATCAACGATTTCAATGGCAACCGCGATATTATGAAAAAATCATTCGGTCACACCGCGAATTATTGCACGTTCGTCAATACATTCTGAATAATCCAAAAAAATGGTATAATGATAAATAATGAATTACCAACGAATATCAATCATGGTTGGTGTGATGGGTGTGTTTGCTGGCGCGGTGTTTGTCCATCCCGCCCAGGCCGTAAATTGGGGCGACTGTTCGGTGGAAACCGGTTTAACCACTCTGCCCGATACCCAAAATTCAGGCACCATTACCCCAACTAACCCAATTGTGGATGCCAGCCAAACGTTTGTATTGGCACAAACAACTGGTGATGTTACTACTCGCCAAACGGATGATCACTTCGTTACCGCCGAAATTGATGGGAGCGGCAATATTGCTTTTAATCGAGCTGGCAATACCGGTGATGCCGAAATTTCTTACCATATTGTGCAGTGTCAGGGTGGAGATAAAATCGCTGTGCAGCGTGGTACCATTGCACTAGGCAGCGGCACAACCAGTGCCACCGCTACGCTGACAAATCCAGTTGATACCAGTCGTAGTATAGTCACCGTGTCCGTTCGCTCAAATGCCGGTAGCACGTCGGATGCGGGCAGTCTGGTGACGGGCGCTTTGCAAGATGCTTCAACAGTGGTAGTGCAACGTGCCACCGCAGCACCGAGTACGTTGCGGGTACATTACCAGGTAGTTGAATTCACCGCGGCGTCCAACACGCAGGTACAAACCAGTGAAACCACCTTAACATCCGGCGCAGCTTCGGCAGCCATTACCTTAACCACGGCAGTAGCTAGGGATCGCAGTTGGGTGTATTGTGCCGCTGATGCTACTGATAATGGTCTACAACAAACCGCCATTGGCTGNNCACCGCGGCGTCCAGCGCGCAGGTGCAAACCAGCGAAACCACTTTAACAACCGGAGCAGCTTCAGCAACCGTGACACTGACTACAGCGGCGGCTAGAGACCGCAGTTGGGTTTATTGTACTGCGGACGCTACCGACAACGGTCTGCAGCAAACTGCCATTGGCTGTGAGTTAACCGATGCATCCACCGTCACCGTGTATCGGGCGGCGGCTTCCAGCTATACCAATCGTGTACGGATATACGTGGTGACCTGGCCAGCCAATACCGTCACTGTGCATTCGGGCACTGATACCTTTGATAGTACCGCCGCAGATAGTACCGAAGTTGATCACACCATCACCTTATCCGGTAGTACGACAGATGGATTATCCTTTCCCTATGTGACCAACACCACCGCCGGCACCGGCACAGAATATCCGCGTAACTATTGGTTGTACGACTTGCCCACCACGACCAGTTTGCTCCTGCGCTTTTATCGCAGCGATCCATCTGGTGATAGTGACGCGACGACATTTTATTGGCAGATTATTAATTTTCCTCCGCCCTACGAAGCCATTGGCTGGGGCTGGGTGGGAAATTCAATCGATGCTTCTACTGGGACAGTGTTAATCAGTTTTAGTTGTGACAGCATTGATGTCGATACCACCTGGACAGATTGTGGCGATGGCACAAGTGGTACGCGCTATGATTATGGCGTGCAGTTAGAACGAGGCGGGTGCGGTTCGGCCTGTGATGTCACTGGCCAAGCTTGGGTAGGTGATTATAACAGCGGTGAATCATCGCCTCACACCATCGGCATGATCGATTTCGATACGGATGTGACGTCTGGTCCGCCAGCTGATTTGGGTGATGATAGTACTACTCCGGAAGATGATCGATTAGATGCACACTGGAATGAAGAAACCGGTGAAGTGTATGGCTGGGCGCGCTTTCGGGCGTTGGAAGAATATGAAGATAATTTGAGTGGCACGGCCAATGATTGGGGCTGGATCAAGTTACGTGGTACAGAAAGCACTGGCGGAGTAGAATATGGCGTAGAATTTGATACGGATACACTGGAATTTTCTGGCTGGAGCTGGAATGATAACGGGACGGGCCCAACGACCGGTGTAGAAGAAGAGGGTAGTGGCTTTGGTTGGATTAAATTTGATCTCGATACTTCTGGCACAGTGGCAGCTGCCTGGTTGCGCACTACCCAAGCCGACGTCTACAGCCAGCAAGGCTTCAACTTGAATACCAATGCGCCAGTTGGTGAATACAGCGCTACCTATTTGATTATTTCGGCAGGGGATGTCACCACCATTACTAATTTTGATACTCAGTTGGGCACTACTATCACCGGAGAAGATCTTGGCGGTGTTCCAACTGATAATAGTGCGCAGGTGTATCGCGGGGCACTTGGTTCGCTATATGTGAATGAATTAATTGATCAAGCGGATCATGTCGATACCGATGGAACGTGTGATGATTCATTGTTCACCGGCCAAACGAATCCGTTAGAGGGAGAGGTGTTTTATTGTGACGGTGACCTCACCCTTTCCAATAATCTGACATCTTATAATGGCACAGGCAGTGATTTAGGGAATGGCACAGTGATTGTGACTGGCGACTTAGTCATTGAAGATAACCTCAACTACTACAACACCACAATTGATCAGCACATTAATAATCTCGCCTCAATTGCCTGGATTGTGCAAGGCTCGGTGTATATTGATCCGATTGTGACGGAAGTAGTTGGGGCGTTTATTGTGCTGGGTGATTCGGATGCGACCACGACCGGTGATTGTCATTTCGCTACCGGTGATAGCACCTTACCGTTAGAAGTGAACGGTTTAGTTATGGCCTGCGCGTTCGATCTGGAACGCCAAAGCTTAGGCAGTACACCTGACCCAGAACCTGGTGAAGATTTTCGCTATGATGGTCGCGTGTTTGCCAATCCACCACCGGGGTTAGAAGATTTCGCTTCCCTGATTCCGGAGTTCAATTAAATAAACCTCCCCCTCGATCCCCCTCCTTTCAGGAGTGGGGAAGCCAAAGAATACACAGGGTTGAGGTCTGAATTAAAAAGTGTTATAATAATCCTGTTGTATGGGATTACATGGTGGTCAAAGCTATATCGGCGTCGACATTGGCGGGGCATCCCTCAAAATTGTTGAATTAAAGAACGAAAAAGGTCGTCCTAAGCTGATGACCTATGGGTATATTGAGAAACCAAGCCCGGTATTGAAGGTCGAAAGTGCTGAAGCCAAACAAAAGATTATCGAGACCTTAAAAAAGGTGATGGATAAGGCCAAGGTTGGCACAAATCAAATTGTGGCGGCCTTGCCCAGCTATACGGTGTTTTCTTCGGTCATTACCTTACCGGAGATGAAACAAAAGGAATTAGATGCCGCCGTACACTGGGAGGCCAAGAAGATTGTTCCAATGCCGCTAGAGAAGATGGTGCTGTCATACGATGAGCTGACCAATTATGAGGATCATGAGCATATCCCATCCCAAAATGGCACCAGTAGCGAAGGTCAGGATGCAAATGTGGCTCAATTAAAATCGACGCCAAAGAAGTACAAGAAAATCTTACTCACCGCCGCACCAGTTGATTTAGTAGGGCATTACGTAGAGCTGTTTAAAATGGCTGGTTTGAACTTGGTTAAACTAGAGACCGAGGCGTTTGCGCTCGAACGGTCACTGGTAGGGCACGATCGGGCTCCGGTGATGATCGTAGATATCGGCGCCACCACCACCAGTATCAGCGTCGTGGTAGCCAGCGTGCCGGTGGTGAACCGCAGTATCGATTTAGGTGGGCAGACTATTACGAAAACTATCGCGAGCAGTTTGAATGTAGATGTTGATCGAGCCGAACAGTTCAAACGAGATTTTGGTTTAATCTCATCTGGGGTAGGGGGGAATCAAATTCCGAAGCGGATCGAATTTATGGTGTCATCTGTGGTCAATGAAATTAAATATGTGTTGAATCTCTATCATAACCAAAGCCCAGCCCGCATTGAAAAAATTGTCCTGACCGGTGGGTCAGCTTGGTTACCTAATTTACCAAATTATCTGACACAAATTTTGAATACCAAAGTCATTATTGGTGATCCCTGGGCGCGGGTGATTTATCCGGTTGATTTGAAACCAGTCCTCACCGAAATTGGTCCCCGCATGTCGATTGCTGTTGGCTTAGCCATGCGTGAAATTGTCTAATCGCTATGGCTGTTGATTTCGTGAAATCCGATGGCAGCAAAAACCAGCCAAAGCAGTCTGGCTATGATATTGAATATACTAATCCGACCGGAGAAAATGCCACTGCGGCCAAACCTAAACACGGTAATCTATTAGGTTTTTTTCAAAAAGCCAAACCAAATCCGTATTCTCAACCCGCAGGGTCAATTCGTGAATTGCCCCAACAACCCAAGGCGGTTTCTGCCACTGTTCCAACGGCACAAGTAAAACCTAAACAATCCTACCAGCCGGTAAGTCAACCAACACCAGCTCCGGTACGGGCAATTCATGAATTGCCCCAACAATCCCGTCCACATAATCAACCACCTCAGCCACAACAACCGAGATCACAGCAACCCCAACAGCCGAGACCACAACCGGTCCAGCAGCCACGTCCACAATCCCAACAACCGAGGCCACAGCCAGCTCAGCAACAACAACGGCCGCCGCAACAACCAGCTCAGCAAACAAAACCATCGGCTCCTGACCAAAATAAAGTATCCTGGGGAGATCTGTTGCAATGAAGTCGTGTGCTCAGTGTCAGCAATCGTTTCCTGTCACTGACCGCGATCAGGCTTTTTATCAACGAATCGGCGTTCCGGTTCCAACTAAGTGTCCGCAGTGTCGGTTTCGATTAAGGCTAACATTTCGTAATGAGCGCACACTCTATCAGCGACAGTGCGACTTGTGTAGTAAGGCAACTTTGTCTGTCTACTCACCCGATAAACCATATATCATTTATTGTCGAGAATGCTGGTGGAGTGATCGTTGGAACCCATTAGATTACGGGCAAGCCATCGACTGGAGCCGGCCGTTTTTCGAGCAATTGTTAGAACTCAAGAAACGAGTGCCGCGGATAGCCTTAATGAATGATGCCACTGGAGAGAATAGTGATTATTGTAACCACTGTTATCGGCTTAAAAATTGCTACATGGTTTTTGATGCCAATGATAACGAGAACACGTTATATAGTAGCGGTACATATTATGTGAAAGATAGTGTTGACTGTGCCTACAACGATTCTTGTGAGTTATGTTACGAAACGATGTACAGCCAGGATTGTTTTGGATTGCAGTATAGTCGTGACTGCATTAATTGTCGGGACAGCGCCTATTTGGTGGATTGTGTGGGAGTATCCAATTCATTACTTTGTGTGGGTTTACGGAACGTTCAGTATCATTACAAGAATAAACCAGTTACACCAGAGAAGTTTGCAGAGCTGTGGAAACAACGGCAGACGTTAGACAAAGAGTTTGAAGCTTTTGCTCGAACGGTTCCAAGAAAGTATTTTCATGGAGTTCGTAATGAAGATATCAGTGGTGATTACTTATTGAATAATAAATCGGTCTATCATTCTTTTCAAACCAGAGCTTCAGAGAGCTGCTCTTATTGCTTTGGTATTTTTCAAACAAAAGATTCTTATGATTACACAGTTTGGGGCGAAGATGCCGAACGAATGTATGAAGCCCATGCCTGTGGTGGCCAAGCCTCGGATATCCGGTTTTGTAGTGTTGTCTGGCACGGGCAAGATAATGACTATTGTGACCAGTGTTTGAATGGACCGAAACATTGTTTTGGTAGTGTTTCGTTAAAAAAT
Source organism: Candidatus Kerfeldbacteria bacterium (assembly GCA_003512175.1). Taxonomy (GTDB): domain Bacteria; phylum Patescibacteriota; class Patescibacteriia; order UBA9570; family UBA9570; genus UBA9570. The sequence continues at coordinate 14,563 of DOSP01000096.1, read as the reverse complement.
GAACAGTACTGCATTTTGAACCAGCAATATTCTGAACAAGAATACATCCAGCTCCGTAAGCGGTTGATCGAACATATGACACAGACGGGGGAATGGGGAGAGTTTTTTTCTCCTGCCTTGGCTACATATGCGTATAATGAAACAATGGCCAATGAATTTTTTCCATTGACCAAAGAACAAGCCTTGGCTGGCGGTTGGACATGGCAAGACCAGTTGCCCGGGACGTATGGACAAGCCGATCCGGCCAAGCAGATTTATAGCTGTACACAATGTCAAAAGAATTTTAAACTCGTTCCAGCGGAATTGTCGTTTTATGAGCGACAACATATTCCATTGCCGCAGCGTTGTCCAGATTGCCGTCATGCAGAGCGCATGCGCTATCGAGCCCCATACCAACTGTGGGAGCGACAGTGTATGCGTAGTGGGTGCGGTAACCGTTTCCAAACCGCCTATAACCCGGAGCGGAAAGAAATAATCTATTGTGAGGATTGTTATAAAAAGATGGTTTATTGATATGGAAAAAACTTGTCGTCAATGTCAACAAGCTTTCACCATCACCACCAGTGATCAGGATTTTTATACCCGCATGGCAGTGTCAACGCCAACATTGTGTCCGAATTGTCGACAACAACGGCGCCTAGCTTGGCGCAATGAACGTAGTTTATATCCCGGAACATGTCAGCTCTGCAAGAAAAAAACTATTTCATTATATTCACCTGATAAACCCTTTACTATCTATTGTCAGGATTGTTGGCAATCGGATCGTTGGGACCCTATGAGTTTCGGGCGTGATTATAAACCTGGTCAGTCTTTTTTTGAGCAAATACGGGAATTACAATTAGTGGTGCCACGGATGGCGATTACCATTCGTAATTGCGAAAATAGTGATTACGCACCCTGGGCAGTGGATGGGAAGAATTTATATTTATCGACCGGTGGTTTTCAAAATGAAAATTGTCTCTATGGCATGTTTCCAACTTACTCCAAAGATTGTATTGATTTTATCATGCCCTATCAGTGTGAGTTGTGCTATGAAGTGATTGAGTGTAGTGATTGTTATCATTGTCTGTTTACTCAGCGCTGTGCCAGTTGTCGGGATTGTTATTTTTCCTATAATTTACATGGTTGTCATGATTGTGTTGGTTGCGTGAACTTACGTAACAAACAGTACTGCTGGTTTAATGAACAGCTCACAGAGCAGGAATACAAATGTCGCCTGGAGGCCATCCAGTGGACATCAACTGCCATTGCAGATTATCGTGCTCAATTAGCTCAGTTTAAGTTGACTCAGCCGCACGTAGCTAGTGAACAAATACAGTGTGAGGCTAGCACTGGTGATTTGATGAAGAGTTGCAATCAGACTGATTACGGTTTTGACGTGTATGACCAAGAGCAGACAGCCTATATGTTTGATGTGCGTGAAACCAAAGATAGTCGTGATATTTATACGGGTGGTGTTCAGTGTGAATTAACTTACGAATGTCATAGTATCTTACAAACTCAGAATAGTATGGGTTTAAATGTGTGTTGGGACGGTAATTACAATTTATTTTATTGTGATCACTGTTTTACGTCGCATGATTTATTCGGTTGTATCGGTTTACGTAAACAGAAATTTTGCATTTTGAATAAGCAATATAGTGAAGCTGATTATCAGCAACTCACACGCCAAATCATTACCACGATGCAGGCGGCGGGGGAATGGGGAGAGTTTTACCCAATTACTTTATCGCCATTTGCCTATAATGAAACGGTCGCCCAAGAATATTTCCCACGGTCAGAGACTACAGTAAAAACCAATGGTTGGCAGTGGCACGTTCCTGATCCCGCTGATTACAAGCCCGCTCAAGGGGATTTATTAGTCTGTCGGGATTGTAGGAAAAATTATCGTCTGGTTGCTAGTGAATTAAAATACTATAAACAATTTGGTGTGCCGCAACCGGAGCTTTGCCCACAATGCCGGCATTTAGCTAGAATGCAATTGCGTAATCCCAGACAGCTATGGCCACGTACCTGTATGAAGTGCCGCACCACAGTAGCTACTACCTATCAACCAGATCGTCCAGAAATGATTTACTGCACGTCTTGCTTTCAAAAAGAAGTGTACTAATATGAATCACTGTCTGCACTGCAAAACAACCTTCACCATCACTCCAAGTGACTTAGAATTTTATAAACGTATTACAGTGCCACAACCCACATTGTGTCCACAGTGCCGGATGCAACGACGGTTGGCTTGGCGTAACGAACATAACTTGTACCAGCGCAATTGTGATCTTTGTCATAAGATGATTATTTCCATGTATCGACCCGATAGCCTGTATGTGGTGTATTGCCAAGAATGTTGGTGGTCAGACAAATGGGATCCGCTCGACTATGCGCGAGATTATAATCCTGACCGGTCGTTCTTTCGGCAATACGATGACTTACGTAAAGTAGTGCCGCGCGTAGCGTTAACGAACACCAACAGTGAAAATTCTGAGTACACTAATTATGCGGGCAATAACAAAAACTGTTATTTATTGTTCGCTAACTCATATGGTAATAACGAAAATTGCGGCTATGGTGTTGGCACACGCAAGTGTCACAACTCTTATGACACGTTGAATGTGGTAGATAGTGAGTTAGTCTATGATTCCGCTGACTCCAGTTTCCTGCATCGCGTAGTGGGGGCAGTCAATTGTGTGTCCTGCACAGAATGTTGGATGATTGAAGATTGTGGTAATTGCCAAAACTGCCTGGGTTGCAAGGGTTTGCGCAACAAGCAGTATTGTATTTTTAATCAGCAATATTCCGCTGAGGACTACGCCATAAAATTGTCAGAACTCCAGCTGCATACTGAGATTGGCCTGAAATCTTTTCAGGAAGATTGGGACAAGTTTCGGCTGACTGTACCAAGCCGCTACTCTCACCAGCTTAAATCAGAAAACTGCACGGGGGATTATATTACAAATTCGATGAATTGCACCACCTGCTTTGACGTCAACGAAACGGAACAAAGTAAATTTATTAAGTTTTCGATTGGTCAAGTGAAGGATAGCTATGATGTATCATATACCGGTACCGCCGAAAGTGGCTATGAAGACGTCAGCCTGGTGGATGCCTATAATTGTCATTTTTGTAACATTACCTGGTGGAGCGTGCGTGATTTAGAATATTGTGAGCTCTGTTTTAATACTACGAATTGTTTTGGTAGCATCAGTTTACGCAAACAAAAGTTCTGCATTTTGAATACGCAGTATAGTGAAACAGATTATCATGCCATGCTGCAGACCATTAAACAACAGATGATGCAAGCTGGTGAGTACGGCGAATTTCCGCCGACTGAGCAATCGCCATTTCATTATGAAGAGTCTGTGGCTGAAGATTTCTTTCCTACCCAAAAACGGCAAGCCATGGTGTCCGTAAGGACATCTGGAATAGCCGATGCCAAACTGTGTCGGCAGTGCAGCAAAGCTTTTAAATTGATTCCAGCGGAGGAGAAATTTTATGAAACCATGGGTCTGCCACAACCAAATCAATGTTTCAATTGCCGTCATCTGAATCGGTTGAATCACAAAAATGCCGTGCAATTGTGGACACGTCAGTGTATGAAGCCAGACTGTATCAATCGTTTTGAAACTACTTATAGCCCAGAGCGGAAAGAAATCGTTTATTGTGAATCTTGTTACCAAAAGGAGATGTTTTAGTATGAATCAAACTTGTCGACAATGTAACACTACGTTCGAGATTACTGACCAGGATCGCAAGTTCTACCAATCGTTTGATGTACCAGCGCCGGAATTGTGTCCAGACTGTCGATTGCAACGACGAATGGCCTGGCGTAATGATCGTACTTTCTATGTGCGCAAGTGTGATTTAAGTGGTCAGCAATTCGTATCTACGTATCCGTCAGTTACACCATTCCCAGTGTATCAACCATCTGTCTGGTATGGTGATCAATGGGATCCAACGTCGTATGGACAAGACATTGATTTTACTCGTCCTTTTTTCGAGCAGTGGCACGATCTTATGCAAAAAGTTCCTCGGCTAGGAATTGATATTATCAATTGCGAAAATAGTGATTATTGCAACTATTGTGGTGATGACAAAAATTGCTATCTCGACATAGCTGGTGAGGCTAATGAAGATTGCTATTACAATTTATTCACGAAATATTCAAAGAATTGTGTGGACTGTACTTTTGTATACAATTCAGAATTGTGTTATGAAGCTGTTAGTTGTTACCACTGTCACAGTGTGCTGTATGCAAGTTACTTAGATGATTGTATCAATTGCATTTTTTCCTACGATTTAAAATCATGTCATGATTGTTCCTTTTCAACTAACTTACGCCACAAAAGTTACTATTTATTTAATAAACCGTATTCGCAAACAGACTACCGCAAAGAAATAAAAAAATTACAGCTAGACACAAACCAAGGTTGGCAAACTGCCATACAACGCTATCAGAAGCTATTACGGGAACAAGCTATCCACCGAGCTGCCTATATTGTGAATTCTGAACAATGTACTGGCAACGATATAAAAAACTGTCACAATGTCGAGCAAGCCTTTAATGTTACTAATTGTGAGAATTCAAAATACCTCTATGATGTTTTAGATGCCAAAGATTGCTACGATCTTAATTATTCACTGTATGATCCAGAGTCAGCCTACGAATTGATCAGTACACTTAATCTGCGTTATTCGGCTTTTAGTCAGGCCAGTCATTACTGTTATAACATTTTTTATTGTGATCAGTGTAATAATTCTTCGGACTTATTTGGTTGTATTGGTTTAAACAAAAAGAAATATTGTATCTTTAATAAGCAATATAGCGCTGTTGACTATCAACAACTCAAACAAAAACTCATTGAGCATATGAAGGTAACAGGGGAATGGGGAGAATTTTTTCCAGCCCAACTCTCACCGTTTGCTTATAATGAAACTGTTGCTCAAGAATATATGCCGTTAACTAAGAATGATTGTCTCCAACGTGGTTGGCGTTGGGGAGAATCAAAAGTTGTTGATGCAACGTTTCAAAAATCATCATTACTGTGTACTATTTGCAATAGATATTTCAAAACTATTCCTCAAGAGTTACGATTTTATACACAATTACATGTGCCGTCTCCTACCATCTGTCCAAATTGCCGCCATTCCAGCAGATTACAGCGTCGCAATCCTCGTAGGCTTTGGCAGCGTTCATGTTCAAATTGTCAAGCAACTATTATGAGTAGTTATGCTCCAAATCGTTCGGAGAAAGTTTACTGCGACCAGTGTTATCAGCGGGAGATCTATTAAATATTTTTTGATCCCACCCCCAACCCAGGGGTGAACAAACTTCTTGACGAACCTTCACAGGTATTCTAAAGGTAGCTTATGTTAACGAAAACAAGACTACCTACAGAAGTGAAATTGCAGAAGAAATTACATAGTTTTTCTAGCCATTTAAGAGTTCATCAAACGAAAGCCGAGGAATTATTATGGCGATTTTTAAGAAAGAAACAGTTATTAGGATTACGTTTTTTGCGGCAACATCCGATTGATCGCTATATTGTTGATTTTGTCTGTTATGAAATAAAATTGATTATTGAGGTCGATGGCGGCGTACATCTGACACAAAAGACTAGGGATCAAAATCGTGATCACATCCTTAAGTGTTATGGATTCACAGTTGTTCGGTTTACTAATGATGAAGTTTTAAACAATGTGAATAGTGTTTTGAAAAGTGTCCAGCAATATTCTCTCCACCCTTGCAAGGGAGGAGAGCCAGAGTGGTGGGATCAAAGCGGACATCGGTGAGTTTATCGTCTAATGATATTTGACATCTCGATAAAAAAATAGACCTAAAACTAGCTAAAAAAACACTAAATAGACAAATAAATCTAAAACCATTTGACCACGTTTACACGTTTGTTTAAGCTTACACCTATGATTAACCAAACCTGCCTCACCTGCTCCGGCCAATTCAGCATCGCTGCCGCTGACGAAACATTTTATAAAAAAGTGGCAGCTCCGCACCCAAAAAATTGTCCGCGCTGCCGTTTGCAGCGCCGCTTGGCCTTTCGCAATGAGCGGGCGTTGTACCCTGATGAATGTGATAAGTGTCATAAAGCCATTATTTCATTGTATGAACCAAAATCACATCTCACTGTGTATTGCCAAACCTGTTGGTGGGGAGACGACTGGGATCCAGCTGACTATGGTCAAGACATAGATTGGAGCCGATCACTGCTTGAACAATATTTAGAAGTGCGCAAACGTGTACCACGCTTGGCGTTAGTGGCTATGAACAGTGAGAATTCTGGATATACGAATATGTGTGCGGATAACAAAGATTGCTATTTGTTATTTGCGGCCGAGAATAATGAAAACTGCTCTTATGGCAAACTGGTACAGAAATGTAAAGATTGCTTCGATAACTGCTTTATCTACGATTCAGAGTTACTCTACGAATGTATCAACTGCCGTAACTGTTATCGTAGTATCTATTTGCAAGATTGCCAGGATTCACGTGAGTGTGGTTACTCGATTGGCTTAAAAGGTTGTAGTAATGTCTGGCTGAGTAATAATTTGCATAATAAGCAATATTACATTCGCAACAAACCAGTGAAACCAGAAGACTATCCAAAATTAGTGGCTGGATTGCAGGAGTGCTACGTTGAATGGCGGAAATTGAATCAAGATCGCATTGTGAAATACGCCAATACTATTAAGAGCGATGACTGTACCGGTGATTATCTTACCGATTGTAAACGCGTGTATGATTCCTATGATGTGACCAGTGGTCAGGATATTCGTTACTGCACTGATGCTCTCACACCCAAGGATAGTTACGATTGTTCGTTCTTTTATTACAATCCAGAACTGTGTTATAACTGTTTAAGTATGTTGGAAACCTATAACGTACATTACTCGACATTTATCTTTTATGCCCGTGATGTGGAATATGGCGATCAAGTACATAATAGCCATGATATCTTGCTATCGTCCTGTGTACGCAATAAACAATATCTGATTTTAAATAAAGCCTATTCGGAGACACTGTATAAAGAATTGCAAAAAAAGTGTATTGAGAAAATGACCGCCGATGGTGAATATGGCGAATTGCCACCAATAAGTCATAGTTTATTTGCTTATGCTGATACCGTGGCGCAAGAGTATTTTCAAAAAGACATGCAAACGGTTATTGATAAATCTTTTAAATTCACCAGGGCCGAACAGGCGTTTTATGATCTCATGAAACTACCTCAGCCCACCGAACATCCTGAATTGCGACATCGTCGCCGCATGGCCTTACGTAATCCGCGTACATTATGGGAGCGACAATGTATGAACCAAAACTGCCATAATCGCTTTCACACTACTTATGCGCCCGATAGCGTAGAGCGCGTGTACTGTGAGACATGTTATCAACAGGTAATGTACTAATATGAAAAAACAGTGTGTCCAGTGTAGCAAGACTTTTGAAATCACACACAGTGATCAGCAGTTTTATGATCAACTAGGTGTGCCAGCCCCAACCTATTGTCCGGATTGTCGAGCCCAACGCCGGATGGTGTGGCGAAATGAGCGCACTCTGTATCAGCGCACCTGCGCTTTGTGCAAAAAAGCTATTATTTCGATTTATGACCCCAAACAACCCTATGTGGTCTATTGCTATGATTGTTGGTATTCAGACAAATGGGATGGGGCTGACTACGGCCAAGCCATTGATTTCACGCGGCCGTTTTTTGATCAATTTAAGGAGCTGCAATTAAAAGTTCCGCGCGTTTATGCCATGGCCCTAGACAATGAAAATTCAGAGTATACAAACGGTTCCGCCTACAATAAAGATTGCTATCTCATTTTTGTCAGTGATCATAATGAGGACTGCATGTATTCGTATGGCATGCTCAACTGTGTTTCCAGTATGGATAACCTGAACGTAACGAAAAGCGAATTAACCTACGGTTGTATCGGTTGCTCAGGTTGTTACGATGTCCAGTATTCGATTGATTCGGCCGGCTGTCGAAATTCAATGTTTTTGCTGGATTGTAAAGCGTCCGGTGATTGTTTTATGTCGTATGGATTGCGCAATGCCCAGTATGTCTGGCGCAATCAGCAACTCACCAGAACTGAATATGAAGAAAAACTGGCCAAACTGCCACGAGATAGTTATAACACAATTCAACGTTTACAGGGCGAATTTGCAGAATTGAAAAAGAAACATACGTTTAAGTACTACCATGGTTTAAACAATGAGAATTTTTCCGGTGACTATTTGGAACGTTGCTCCAATACTTTTCATTCATTTGAAAGTTATGAGTTAGAAAATTGTAAATACTCTATCCATGGCAACAAAATCAAAGATTCACATGATACCTATGTGGTCGTGGATAACTCTCAATTAGTGTATGACTTGGTGAGCGGAATTGATTTGTACAAGAATTATTTCTCGTACAGTTATTGGCATGGCAGTGATGGGCAGTATTGTGACAGTATCTATCACGGCAAAAACTTATTTGGCTGCATAGGCCTGCGCCATAAAAATTTTCACATTCTCAACAAACCATATGCTGAAGATGACTACTATGCGTTGCGCGATCGCTTGATTCAACATATGAAGGACACGGGGGAGTACGGCCAGTTTTTTCCAGTCACCCTGTCGCCATTTGCGTATAATGAAACTGCAGCTTATGACCATTTCCCACTCAGCAAAGAAGCGGTTGAGCAACAAGGCTGGCGGTGGCGAGATGATGATGTCAAAAATATCCGCTACAGCAGTTATCGGATTCCGGATTCCATTCAAACGGTCAAAGATGATATTGTCTCGGCCGTGTTAACGTGTGCATCATGTAAAAAGAATTATAAAATTGTCCAAAAAGAGTTGGCCTTTTATCGGCTACAGCATATTCCCATACCGCGTCTATGCCATCATTGCCGGCACCGTGACCGCTTACACAATCGTAACCCGCGGCATCTGTGGCAACGGCAATGTATGTGCACCCAACCAAAGCACGAGCACTCTGGTCAGTGTCCAGTCAACTTCGAAACAGCCTATCCGGCTGATAGCGCATCTATTGTGTACTGTGAGAGCTGTTATTCTAAAACCATCGTATAAAAGTAATTGACATGTAGCGAAAAAATAGTATCCTAAGGTTAGGTGAATTTTTATTTTTCCACAGGTAGAAATATATCCAACATTGACCATGCTAAGCCATAACGATACGGTATGATTACGAGTAAAGTAAAGAAAGACCTTTTACAACTTGGTTTAACCGACAATGAGATTAAGTTCTATGTGGCCGGCCTGGAGTTAGGCTTGGCGACCATTCCGCAAATTGCCGAACGTGCTGGTTTATCGCGCATGACCGGTTATAATATTTTCAAGCTGCTCAACCAAAATGGCATGGCCGATATGGATGTGCGCAGTTATGGACAAAAGTGCAAAGTAGCTAAACCAGCTAAACTGTTGTCGCTGTTTGAGGAGCAGCGTAAATCATTAGACAAATTGGCCACCAACATGCCTAATTTGATCGGCGAACTCAATGTGCACTATGCCAGCGTGCCGGAAGATTTAGAAATTCATTATTTCCGAGCCAAAGAAGCCGTCACGAAGATTTGGGATGAAGCGCTCACCAATACCAAAAAGGGTGATGATATCTTAGCCTTATCGGCGGTCGATTTTGCGCCAACTCTGAAAGAACATTACATAGAGTTTTTGGAGGAGTTGGTTATTCGCAGTGAGGAAAAGGGGATTCATTTGAAGATGATTCTGGAAAAAACCGGTAGCTACACCCTACCGCGAGCGACCGTGCAGGATGTCTTCCACGAATCTGTCCAGCTGAAGCTAGGTGCGACCTGCGATCAAATGATCTATGCGGATACGGTTGCCTATATTTTTCCTGGTCGAGAACTATTTGGCATCACCATCCACAATAAAGAGTTGGCGAACCACCATTCCAGAATATTCTACACGTTGTGGAATAGAATGTATAACGTCGGATAATCAACCACTATGACGAAACAATGCAAAGAGTGCAGTAAAACTTTTTTGATTGACCAACCTGATCAACGTTTTTATGATCGCATCCACGTTCCTATACCAACACTCTGCCCAGATTGTCGTGAGCAACGTCGCTTAACTTGGCGGAATGAACGCATGTTGTATGAGCGGCAGTGTGGGCTGTGTCACAAAGACATGATCAGTATGTATCGGCCAGATGCTCCGTATATGGTGTATTGTCCAGAGTGTTGGTGGAGTGATCAGTGGGATTCCCTCGACTACGCTCGGGATTATAACCCGCACCAATCTTTCTTTGAACAATTTGCTCAATTACTCCAGCAGGTTCCACGCTTAACCTTATCGAATAATCAAGCCGAAAATTCACCCTACATTAATTGGGCGGATCGTAACAAAAATTGCTACCTCTCCACCAGTTGTAATGATAATGATAATTGTTATTACGGTTTTTGGATGGTTGGCAATAGCGATTGTATTGACACTGCCTATGCGGTGAAAAATCGATTGTGTTATGAGTTGGTGGATTGTACCAATTGTAATCAAGTTCGATTCAGTCAAGATTGTCGTGATTGCAATGAATCTTGGTTGCTGTATGACTGCGCGAATTGTTCTAATTGTTTTGGCTGTACCAACTTACGTTCCAAGCAGTATCATATCTTCAACAAGCCATATTCTCCAACAGATTACCAAAAAATCGTGGAACGATATACCAAAAATCGAGCAACAGTAGATGAAGCAAAATTACAGTTTGCCGATTTGAAGAAAAAGGCTATTCAAAAATTTGCCAAAGGGGTGAATAATGCTAATGTCACTGGTGGTGGCATCAGTAATTCACACAATGCAAATACTGTTTTGATGCATTTGAATTGGTTGATTGTGCCTATAGTTTTGATGGTCTACGCAGCAAAGATTCTTATGATGTGAGTTTCTTTGATGAATGTGAATTACTCTACGAATGTCACAGTGTCATGGGATATAACATGCAGTTTGTGAATATGTGTCGCACCAGTCCAGACACACAGTATTCCGATACTTGCCATAATTCGAAAAATTTGTTTGGCTGCGTTGGTTTACGCAATAAACAGCGGCACATTTTTAATCGTCCGTATAGCGAAACTGACTATCACCAACTTCGGCAAAACATTATTCAACAGATGACTCAAGCTGGAGAGTATGGTGAATTTTTTCCAGCCCAGTATTCCTTATTTGGGTACAATGAAACACTAGCCCATGATTTTTTTCCTCTCACCCAACCAGAGGTGATGGCGCGACATTGGCTGTGGAGCACGACACCACAAAAAACCTATGTGGATAAAGTAGTGTCGGCGCCGGATGATCTAGCGCGCACCTACAGTGATGTGACTAAAGCGGTCTACGCGTGCAGCCAATGTCAGCGGCATTATAAGGTGATTCCCCAAGAAGTTGAACTCTATCGCACACTGCACGTGCAGTTACCAACTCTGTGTTCGGTCTGTCGCCAGCAAGCCCGGGAGCGGTTACGCAATCCGTGGAAATTATTCAAACGGCAGTGTATGTGCACCCAAACGGATCATTCACATCATGGTCGTTGCGAGGTTGAATTTGAGACCAATTATTCACCGGATAATCCGGCAATCGTTTACTGTGAGGGGTGTTATCAGAAGGAGATATATTGATATGAGATTTCTTACCAGTAATATTTTTACCTTCCCCTGTCCCTTCGGGACATCCCCCTCCTTGCAGGAGTGGGGAAATATGTTTATTAATCCTACCCTACCCCTGCAAGGGGAGGGTGCTCGAAGGGCGGGTGGGGTATGACCAAACAATGTCGCCAGTGCAGTAAAAGCTTCAAGCTCGAACAATGGGATCTTGATTTTTATCAACGAATCGCTGTTCCGCAACCGTCTTTATGTCCAGACTGTAGACAGCAGCGCCGCCTGACGTATCGTAATGAACGTAAACTCTATCAAGATCAGTGTGATTTATGTCAGCGACAGATGATATCACTCTATTCCACAGATTCTCCCTATACCGTCTACTGCCAAGACTGTTGGTGGAGCGATCGTTGGAATCCGCTCGACTACGCTCGGGATTATAACCCAACACGTTCCTTCTTTGAACAGTGGCATGAATTGCAATTAGCGGTACCGAGAATTGCTCTATTTAATCTCCATAGTACCAACAGCGAATACACCAATCATTCCGTCCGAAATAAAAATTGTTACATGGGCGTTGCCATGGGGGAGTGTGAAGATTCACTGTATGGTCACTGGGTTCTCAAATCAAAAAATTGTGTCGATAACTTATATTGCGAACAGTGTGAGCTGTGCTATGAGTGCTCGTATTGCCGAAATTGCTTTCAAACGTTTTGGTCGCAGTATTGTGAAGCCGCTAATGATTGCCTATTTTGTTTTGAATGTAGCGATATTCAGAATTGCCTGGGCTGTGTGCAATTGCAACATAAGCAATATTACATTTTGAATCGTCCGGCTTCGGCCGAGGAGTTTGCTGACACTAAACAAAAGCTTCTCACGCATCCAGAGTTTCGTGCTAAGTTTATTGTCCAGTGGGAAGCCTTAAAATTCAAAGCGCCCCGCCGGTTTGATTTGCAAATTCATTGTGAACAGAGTACCGGCAACGACTTGTATCATTGTCGTAATGCTAAATTTTGTTTTAATTGTCGGAATTTGGACAATGCGAAGTATATGTTTGATCTGGGTGATAATAAAGATAGTATGGATGCCTACGAACATGGCTGGCTGGTACCAAGTGAATTGATCTATGAGGCACACGCCGGAATGGCGGGCTACAATTTAAAATTTTGCAACATCTGTGCCGATAGCCGTGATTTACAGTACTGTGATTGCTGTTTTCAAGGTTCGAGTAACTTATTTGGTTGTATCGGATTAAAGAAAAGTCAGTACTGTATTTTGAATAAGCCATATAGTGAAATGGAGTATCATCAATTAGAGAAAAAAATTATTGAGCAGATGCGAACTGCGGGTGAATATGGTGAGTTTTTTCCAATCAGATACGCTCCATTTGCCTACAACGAATCTGCGGCGCCAGAATATTTTCCCTGTACGCCGGAACAGGTGACAGCCTTAGGTGGTCGGTGGCAAGTGGAAGATCGTAAGCAGTACAAAGTGCAAACCTATCGGGTACTGTCCGATAGTACATTAGTCAGTGACGATATTTTGCAGGCGTTATTGGCTTGTACACAATGCCAAAAAAATTATCGGATTAATCAAGCTGAATTGAAATTTTATCGGCAAACGGGCGTACCGATTCCCGACCGTTGCTCCGATTGTCGGCATCTCAATCGGATGCAATTACGCAATCCCCGCCAGTTATGGCAACGCCAGTGCATGTGCACGCAAACTGATCATGCTCATCATGGCCGGTGCAGCGTCGAATTTGAAACTACTTTTTCTCCAGAACGCAAAGAATTGGTGTACTGTGAGCAGTGTTACCAGAAGGAAGTGTATTGATCATTGTTTTCTTGCGCGTATCGCCATAAACAGGGGAAACTCCGTGCGGGCGCGGTTTTCGGCACGAGCCCGAGCACCCGGCTGGCTAGAACGATCCGACACCCATTCTTCAATGGCGTCGATCAACAGACCGACATCGGTGAGGGCCTGCACATAATCTTGCAACGGTCGGTGAAACGACACCGTTTTTACAGAGTGTTTTTTCCCGGGATGGGCTTCTAGACTGACCTCATAGGGCGACAGATAGGTATCCACTCGGCGATATTGCAACTGGCGTTGTTCATCAAAGCCCCAGCCGCTTTGCTTCGGTGGACGAAAGTGTGGATGATTCAAGACCAACACCAATGGGGCCTGAGGTTTCAAAATCTGAGCCGTTTGCTGGATGACTACTGAATAATTCGCAATGTTCTGCAGCGCTAATACACAGGTGGCTCCGTCAAAGGATTGTTTCAGAATGTTCGTTGGAAAATGAATGGCGTCACCCACTTGAAATGTAGCGCCTTGCAACCGCTTCCGTTTGGCTTGTTGAATGAGTTGAGCTGCCAAATCAAAGCCAACTACTTTGGCGTGATACTGCTCGGTCAGCAATTGAGCGAAGGATCCTTCGCCACAAGCAATATCCAAGTACAATTTATCGCGGATGGGATTGAGTAACTGCAGAGTACGAGGGAAAATTAACCGACTCTGAAACGTATCATCTTGACGGAGATGTTCACCATACCACTTCGCCACCTTATTCCAATCAGTGCGCATAACTACACATCAGCCAGTGTGCGAAAACTCCAGGTTTTTTCGTAATCTTCACCATTACGTTGAGCGGTTACCGTAGCGGTATAGGTTGTACTATAGTCAAACGTTTCTTCGGCCATGAATAGAATAGCGTTACCTTGATAATATTTATTCGGATCATCCTCTTCATATGGCGTCCGTAAATATCCGGGGTGATTATTGCCATTCTCATCAACTAGGGTGAGGTTGGCATCAGTGATGGTATCCCCAACAGGAAAAATTAAAGAAACAGCATAGCCAGTGGGATAGGTTCCACCGAGGGCCTCTAATGGATCGGGCTCCTCATTGCCATGAAATAAAATCGGCACGTTTA
>DOSP01000083.1:8573-9096 GCA_003512175.1 Candidatus Kerfeldbacteria bacterium | reverse complement strand
TACTCGTGGGGGCCTTCACCTTCCGGGACGACTTGGATGCCGACAGCATCGTCGATGCACTCGCTGAAGTCGCTCCGTCCCTGAATCCAGAGGGGACGGTCGATGGCAGCGGGCGTAACCACGAAGAGACCACGAAGAAGGGTAACCTTGACCATTGAACACCTGGGGAAAGAGGAGAATCTCAAGTGGGATGACGTAGATTGACCATACACTAATAAACGAATAACTTTTATTCATCTGATAGTGTATGGCCAGGTAAAAGGATCAGCCGTATCGCTACCGAATGCCAGCCTCCGAAGAGACTAAATCATTACAAATAACGACATAGGATAATATCATATTTTTTAGCTTTTGTCAAGGATAAAGCTCAATAGGTCACAAATACTGTTACCAAATTATATATATTATAAATGTTATTGGAAGCTAAGCATTATCATTAAAAGTAGTGAGTAGTGCTAGGGTGTAGCTACTAAAGCAGTTCTAACGTCCTCCACTAGACGACCCCAAGTAGACAAGGTTAGAA
>DOSP01000083.1:2551-8524 GCA_003512175.1 Candidatus Kerfeldbacteria bacterium | reverse complement strand
GTCGCGGGTTCGAATCCCGTCAGTCACCCCAAGTAGACAAGGTTAGAATAAAACAGATTCTCACAAGGAATCTGTTTTATTTTCAATAGCTGTCAAATATACATAGTAAATTTATATGTATAAAATATTGACTTTTTTATACATATAGTATAAACTTATAATTATTATGTTTAATAGAAATAAACCATATAATGACCTTCCACATCTACCACCTTTAGTTGAGGTAGAGTCTAAAAATATCCTTAAAAAGGCTATAGCGGCTAACAAGGCTTTAGCTAGAATGTCTATGTGTTGTAAACAACTTCCAAATGAAGCCATTCTTTACAACACCTTATTTTTAAAAGAAGCAAAGGACAGCTCTGAAATCGAGAATATTGTTACTACAAATGATGAGCTCTATCAAGCGTTATCTTCAGATAGAAAAATTTCTGATCCAAATACACGTGAAGTATTGCATTACATGGATGCTCTCTGGAGAGGAATGAAGTTAATGGAAAAAAACAAAGTTCTTACTTCAAGAAGTTTTATCGAAATTGTAAACACTATCAAGGAAAATAACGAGGGTATTAGAAGTAGACCTGGCACAACAAT
Organism: Candidatus Kerfeldbacteria bacterium; assembly: GCA_003512175.1. Taxonomy (GTDB): domain Bacteria; phylum Patescibacteriota; class Patescibacteriia; order UBA9570; family UBA9570; genus UBA9570. The sequence goes on along the minus strand of DOSP01000083.1, from coordinate 7,933 downwards.
TGTCAACCAAAAAACTAAAGAGGTCATTTATACTCCACCCGAAGGAATAGATGTTTTACATACTCTACTTAAAAATTTTGAGGAGTATATCAATGTAAAAAGTGATGTTGATCCGCTGATCATGATGGCTATTATGCATTACCAATTTGAAGCTATTCATCCTTTCTCGGATGGGAACGGCCGTACAGGAAGAATAATCAACATCCTCTATTTAGTGTTAACTAATCTCATTGAACATCCGATGCTATTTTTAAGTAAATACATTATCGATCATAAGCCAGAATATTATTCAAAACTAAAAAATGTTACCGAAAAAAATGATTGGGAATCTTGGATTTTATATATGCTTGAGGCAATAGAAGAAACATCTTTGCATATGGAGAAAAAAATCTTAGCAATTATGGATTTAATGTCAAAGACAAAGCAAGAGATTAGGGGAAAATGTCCAAGTATATACTCTAAAGATTTATTAGAAATTTTGTTTCAGCAACCTTATTGTAAAATAAAATTTCTTGAGAACGCGAAAATTGCGAAACGATTAACTGCTAGTAAGTATCTACAAGCATTAGAAAAAATCGGCATCCTAGATAGTGTGAGGGTTGGCACGGAAAAACTTTATATAAATGTAGAATTCTATAAATTACTCAAAGACTAGCAATGGCCAAAAGGACTTATAGCAGTTCTAACGTCCTCCACCTTATCCAATATTCTCCCAATAACATTTTTGGCAATACACAATATACGGAGCAGTTTCAGGATACACTGACAACATGGATTGCTGACACTTGGCGCAGGTACGTCGGTACAATGCCCGTTCGCTACGTAAAGCCATTCTGTGTTTATGTCTGCAAGCCGGACAATACTCGGGTAACGGTAAATGTTTAGCTTGATAAAATTCAGCTTCTTGCGGAATAACATTAAATGATTTTTGACAGGTCTCATTTTGGCAAGTTAATTTGGTTTGAAGTGTTTTCATAAAAAAAGTAATACTTAATGTCAGGCTGGCAAATTAGTTTGAATAGCACCATCAGTTTCTGTGGCTAATCGTTGCTGTTCGTAGTCAGATGCAAAATACATCAGCATATCGTACTCGTGATTCTCAATCAGTACTTGTTTAATGTGCGCCACTGTTTTGTGATAGTCTTCAGGTGCATAAGGTTGATTCAAAATATAATATTCTTTATTAGCCAAATAGACGCAACCAAAACAGTTTGTTAAATTTTTTGAATACGCGCAAAATTCACTATCGCTCGATTGATCCGTTTGAAATAAAAAATTACAATGATAATTTAAGGGTGATTGCACAGAACTGTACGAGGCTTCCGTTTCAAAACACACAGTCAAATCGCAACAATCTTTATTGCCGTTACTTTCAATACAATATAAACAATTTTCCAGAGCAAAACTATCATAACATTGATAGCAATTGCCACATTCAGCTAAATTTTCTCCGATAGAATTTTCGCATTTGAATTGGTGCACATTCAATAACGGTACAGTGCGTTTTAATTGTTCAAGCTGTTGGTGGAGCGCCCGACGTTGGGTTACATCCTGCAGATTATGTTGCGCCAAACGTTTGTTATATTCCGCTTGGCTAAGTTGCTCATTAAACCAACAGTATTCTTTTTGGTAGAGTCCAACACAACCGAAACAATTTGTACAACTAAAGCAATCTTGGCAAAAACTACAGTCCGTGCAGTTCTGACAATTTTTACTCTCCTGAACCATATAGCAATTGACGCAATCGACACAAGCATAGCATCCTTCGCAATTCACACATAAGGTAATATCAAAACAGTCTCGACACTTTCTTGAGTACCGACCATAAAACACATTTTCGCTATAAAACGCTCCAAAGGTATAGTAACAATTACCAGATTTTACTGCGGTATCGGCATAATCACAGTTTTCCGTGGCTACTTGCTTTAAGTTATACCGGGGTTGTGAGAGTAGTAGCTGTTGAAATTGTTGCTTGAATGTAGTCATAGACTAAGTATTTAGCTTATTAATATTATAGTCAAATACATAGTACACTTTTTAATAAATACATCGTTTTTTCTTGATTTAATTGGTATTTAATGCTATTATTATATGTAGAAATATATTCTACATATATGCTTAATCGGTCAGATATTTTACTCATTGAAGCCCAATTGAAACAGTTTGGCTGTAGTCCTCGGACAGCCGATATTTACATACGCTGTTTAACTATTGGGCCCGCCACCGTGCAAGCAATAGCCCATAGCCTCAAACAAAACCGGGTGACGATTCATAGCGCGGTTGAACAGTTAATTGATAAGGGGTTGGTATACGAAACCCGCCAAAAGACTAAGCGCTTAATTGTGGCTGAAAAACCAGCTGTACTCTATTCGATCCTGCAACGTAAAGAAAATGAATTACAAGCCTTGAAAACTAATCTACGGTATGTGACAGACTTGCTGTCATCAATTCAAACTGCCGATCGAAGCGTACCGACCGTGCAATTCTATGAAGGAGTCGACGGTTTTAAACGCATGCTTGAACAAACATTGACGGCCAAAGGCGAGGTATTAGTATTTACCTATGTAGAATTATTTTCAAAATTAATTGGGGTAGAATATTTAGAACATTATTATGTACGACGAGCCCAAAAAAAGATTCATACTCGGCTAATTTTTCCGACCTGTCCCTTTGCCGAACGAGTAAACAAAACTGCTACTAAGTATCACATGCGTATTCGCCTACTACCTCCAGAATTACACTGGCGCTCGGGCATATTTTCTTGGAATGATAGTATTGCCATTCAATCATTTACCGAAGGGAAACTAACCTGTACCGTAATTGAGAATAAAGATATTGCCTATTTTTATCGACACATTATTTTCGAATTACTTTGGAACCAAGCTCGATCAACGGATAGTTAAAGCAGTTTTAATGTCCCCCTACCCCTGCTACCAGTGGCATTTTCTCGTTCTACTCGAAACCGCGGCGGTAGCGCAGTGGCTTGTGGTGTACCCATTAACGAAAAAGTTGATCGTCAGGTGCGACTTTTTTGTTTGTGACGACGAGCGTGTAATTTTATTCTCCTGGTAAACCCGCTTCAGCGGATTTACCATAAAATTTTGCTGCGAGTTTATTAAGTAAAATTTTTCGTAAAAGCTCTTTATACTGTTTTTTCATTTCTTCATCATAGGTCATAGTGTAATCTTCATAGTGAGAAATGTAGCTAGGTGGCCGATTAGCTAAGTCATAGAAAGGGTCAATATCAGGTACACTATTAATTTCAATCAGCCAGGGATGCATCTGCCGGTCAAAAGCAATGTCCAGACCTGCTTCAAAGAACATACCGCGTTCTTCCAGTGCTGTGATCACCTGTTTTACTAATTGGTCTAATTCAATTTGAGGAATCGAACTATCTCCAAAAAACATTTGAAAAGCAGCACTGGTTGGTTCCGCTTTTGCCCCTGCATTTAAATTACCGACAAACTTACCTGGTTCCGTAATCTTAGCGTAGGATCCGACTATAGGTACGCTACCATGTCTTGGTATCTTTTGAATGAACGCTCGTACAGTTAATGATCTCCCATGATAACGAGCTAAATCTACCATCTGCTGAACAATAAAATCTGCATGATCAATACTCGGATTAATATCGTCTACAGATTTAACACTGTAGACCTGTTCACCTTTTGACCCACGCCTAGGTTTGAGCACTACTTCACCGTATTCAGTTAACATCCTGGCTACCGTTGCAGTTGTAAAAAGTTCAGTTTTAGGTGTTTGCACACCACGCTCTCTAAAAAAATTGTCACATTCCCACTTATCAATAGTGAAAGCACCGTAGGCCGGCAATTCTGGAACGGCTTTCTTTAGCCTACGGCTATCTCCCCGAGTGAATGGGTGTGATAAATTTATTTCTAGTCCCATACAAACTGTGTTAACCCGTTTAGACCTAGAAGATCATACTACTATAATAGCTATAAAATTTCTACATTTTCAAGCACCTAAATGCCGCATAGCCTGTGGTGTAAGTAGATCATCATGCAGTGATGAAATTCGATCTATGCGTTCACCCTTCATATATAGATTATGATAGCAAAAAAAATGCCTCAAATCAACATACCGCGATCAATGAAGATTTGGTATCATACACACTATGCCACCAATTCGTTTCAAAACTAAGCTCTATAACATAGCCTCATGGACGATTGCTAGAGTACCTAAGGACGCGAGCACGAAACTACCATCCCGCGGGATGGTACTGGTGGAGGGAATCATTAATGGTTTCCATTTCAAAATGCCACTCGAACCAGATGGTAAGTTAAGTCACTGGTTTAGAGTTGATAAGACGATGAGCGCGGCTGCCAAAGTAACAGTTGGTGACACAGTCACAATAGCGATTGAACCAAGTACTGATTGGCCAGAACCCAAAGTACCAGCCGATATTAAACGTGGTCTGACAACTGTTCCAGAAGCCCAAATTCTAATGAAGTACTCGTCTAACATCGTCCTTCTGCAAAAAATGTGTGTTATACTATCATTAGTATGCAAATAAAACAGTATTATCTCCAGAGCTTTGGCAGTGCAGTGATTTCGTTATTGATACAGCATTGGTTAGTAAAAAAAACTAACACAGATAGTCCCAATATCGTTTAGATTTTCTTGACCGGTTTACCAGTGATGATAAACCACAGTCCAACTGCCCATAGACCAAGCATGGTGGCCAACATGATGCGCAATACCGATCCATTGATCCAATAGGTTATAAGGTTGATTAATAAAACTACACAACCTAACATAATTAACAAGATACCGCCCTTACGATTATACGATTTGGCTGCCGGTGAATTAGGCTGTTTCGCTAGATCTGCTTGCTTAGTTTTTTCTTTGGCGTAGCCTTCGGCTAATTGTTTTTTGAAATCTTGAAGCATACTTTAATTATTTGTGAAATAATCTTTGGATCGATGTCATTAGCTTCAACCAGCACAGTGCTGAGCTGATCAGTGTTCTGGACGGAACCAGTAATCGTCAAACACTGCCCACCATTTAAATAGCGGGTGTAGAACGAAGCTTCATGCAGTTCTTGTTCGCTCCAATACGTCCTCGTCACGATAGATCGGTACGATGCTTTATCTTTACTGCCCTGCGCTTCTGCCACATCCTTAAAACCACCTAACGATAATGGCTCTTTGATCAGTATGGGCTGCCCGATGGGAATATCAAAAACTGTTCCAATGAGCTGATCAAGTTTGGTTTGCAATTGATCAATCGCCAGCGGTGTAAGAGTAAGTTCGTGTTTCGCTGGAGGAAAAAATGGCGCAATCGGACTGGTGGGTTTGATTGACAGTGGTTTGGTTATTTCTTTCTTAGCGGGCCAGCCTGGTTGCCCATTGATGGATACAT
>DOSP01000083.1:0-2460 GCA_003512175.1 Candidatus Kerfeldbacteria bacterium | reverse complement strand
CACACCCTGAGCTTGCAGCTGTGTAATGATTGCCCGATTTTCAGCAGTGTCCGTTAATAAGACATTGATATGTAATAACTGTAAATTCTTCAGCCGTTCAATACCAGCCAGACTGTTGATATCAAACTGGTCATCTTCACCATCCCAATCCGGTGCGAGCTCAGCAATCAGACCGGCGTCCGCTGACCACCGAATTTTCTTTACCAGATCGAACTGTTCCTCAGGCAAGGTTGCTGGATAATTTGTATAGGTAAAAACACCTGCCTGACATAAGGCTTCGATAATGGCGAGCTGAAAATTGTGATCTTGCATCATCATCCTGAGCATACCACGTTTATTGACAAAATTGAAAAAAAGCTGTAATGTGTCGTTGAATATGTTGCAAGAACCTCGTCAACCACATCGCGCCATTGAACCAGTGGACAGAGATGAACATCCCGGCCAGGTGCTGAGGAGTTTACTGAACGAGATTGGCGTTCGTCTGGCAGATTTGGGTGTGACTGATGCAGCAGATGTCCGATTACGCACCTTGGGAGATCTCAGAGATCGTGCGCATAGATTACCGCCCGATGATCGTTTTGGATTAGAAAGGTTACTCACTGAAACAGACGCCTTTGCCCAACAGATCCGTTCACCGCATGTGGTGATTCCGCCAAAAGACAGATAATCTTGTCAAAATACCAGCGTGTGCTAAAATCGTCCCGCTATGATTACGGGGATACGGATGTTTGTTGTGGTTATCTTACTACTGGCCGTTGGTACAATAGTTGTGCCTGTGTTTATGCGGCAAAATCAGACGTCACAGACACCACAATTAACCGTGCTCATAGATGGCAAAAGTGCCGGTAAGTCTATCACCGTCAAGGCAGATGACACAGTCTACCCATGCAAAAAGAGCAGCTGTGCCTTACCCAGCCAACGTGACACGAACGCGCAGACATTCACCATTGCCAAATTAACTGACCAACATGAACTGGTCTGGGTGATTGATGCCACGGACGTGCTGAAACAGTTTAATAAAGCCGACCTGACCGTTACTGTGGATACGGCTAATCAAACAGTGACACGTGTATCCAGTCTTCAACCCGATACCGGCAGGACCGCTAACCTGGGCGTGAATTTAAATGTGGATGAAAACACTGTGAAGATTTTTGGCGTCATCATGGTGATTGTGATCATTTTGATCGGCCTGAAATTTATGTCGGTCGGCGGAGCTCACCACTAAAGACACTCTACTGGCAGCGCATCGCCAAGGCGAGGTTGTCTAGATTCTGTTCCGAAATCGAAAAGTAATCTTCACCAGCAGCTTGTTCCTCTTCCGATAAACCTTCTAGTGGGCTCAGCACCAAGGTTTGTGCGCCAACTTCGGCCGCTAAGGTTTCACTCAGTTTAGGGCTAGTTAATTCTTCAAAAAAGATATATTCAATACCGGCAGTCTTAGCGAGTGCAGATAGCTCGGCTAGCGTTTTGGCGGAAGGTGCTTCATTTGGATTCACACCCAGAATAGGCAGCACGGCGATGTTGTATCGTTCAGCCACATAGGTAAACGCGTCATGGGCTACAATCACTTGATTCAGCTCGCAATTGGCTAAGCGTGACTGATAACTATTATTCAAGTTTTGCAACTGTACGATCACTGCATCAGCTTTATCTTGATAACCAATCTGGTGATCTGGATCAGCCGCACTGTAGGCGTCCGCGATAGCTTGAACAAAGTCTTGCATCAGTACTGGGTCTAGCCAGACATGAGGGTCAGTAGCTGAATCATCTGTGGCAAAAATAATTTGCCCATTTGATTCTGTTGTGGCCCAATTGTCTAGACCGGCTCCATTATAGACGAGGACATCGGCTTCGATCATAGCTACGATATCTTGTGGTGTCGGTGCAAAATCATGTGGTTCAACGCCATTCGGTACAATCGTGGTGACCGTAACATACTCACCGCCAACTTGTTCAGCCATGTAGGCTAACGGATAAAAACTAGCCGCGACCTGTAATTGAGTGGTATCGGTAATGGGTGTTGTACAACCAGTGGCTGCCAACGTGAGACAACTAAGTCCGAGCAGGATGCGTTTCATATTTGTTGCGAAAATAAAGTAGTTTAACGACTTCGGTCACAATTAAGTACATCACCGCCACACCCAGAATAGTGAGTAACTGAGCCAGTGTCGGGCTGGTGAATTGAAAGATATCATGGCCGATACTGGTGAATGGAATAATGATGGTGAGCGCGGCAGCTGCCAGACTAAGCAATAAAATAATTGGGGCTGGCCGTACACCCCGCGTCAGCAAGTGTGGTGTGCGAATAGACAACAAGAACAATAATTCAGTCAAGATACTGCCAATGAACCAATTGGTTTGTAAACCGGATGGTGGTAGATGCCGAAACATGGCAAAATAAATAAAATCAAACACCGTGCTAACAATACCTAAAAATGTAGCGAGCAACAAAATATCTTT
>DOSP01000086.1:11875-12494 GCA_003512175.1 Candidatus Kerfeldbacteria bacterium | reverse complement strand
CATATGTTCTACACGTATATTTTGCGTAGCCTCAAAGATCATTCTTTGTATGTTGGTTATACCAATGACGTACAAAGACGATTCATTGAACATAAACAAGGAAAAGTGATTTCAACAAAAAGTAAAATGCCATTTGAGTTATGTGGTTATTTTGCCTGTCAAAGCAGTAAAAAAGCCAGTGATCTTGAAAAATATTTCAAAAGTGGATCAGGTAAAGCTTTTATACATAAACATCTGAGTTAAGTTCGAATTTTAGTCGCCGAAGCCTTAGCGAAGGCGACCCCTCCCTGCCCACATTTCAATAATCCTTCATGTTACTGTACCGTCACAATCCGTGATGTACTTCTGGTGTACTCGGAGCGATCCGCTTTACCTGGTTTCCACACCACTTTGAATTTCGTTTTGGCTTTGGCCGTTACCGCTAACTGGACTATTCCCTTCGTATTGGTGTATTTATTCCGCACAACTTGCCAGCCCTGACCAGAGCGTTTTTTGTACACCGTCACTTTACGATCAGCCAGTTTTGTACCAGTTGCGGCATCTTTCAACACGGAAGTGAAACGATAGCGTTTTCCACCCAGCGCTTTGTTTTTTAGTGTGACTTTGGCGTAGGATTTCA
>DOSP01000086.1:0-11708 GCA_003512175.1 Candidatus Kerfeldbacteria bacterium | reverse complement strand
TACTGGCTCCAACTTTCCCCTTGATCAGTTGATTTCAAAATGATCCCTTCACCCGAACCGCCCACTTGGCCAACTAAATACAACGTTTCGCTATTGGCACCTTGTGTGGTCATCACACCCAGATGATTCATGTCGTCTAAACCATCGGTGAGGGTCTCCCAATTGGCGCCGCTATCGGTGGATTTGAACAAACCCCCAACGGTAGAATCGGCCTCACAACTAACAAACACTATGGCATTATCTGCTGGGTGAACCAAGATATAATTCACATTGAGCCCATTAAAATCCTCAGCTAGTTTTTCCCAATCATCATTGGCAAAGCTATACACACCCGTCTCGCTGCCACCGGATCCTATACCCACGTACAGAATATCTTTATCGTCTGCCACAGCCACAGCTATGGCGCCACCAGCTAAGGTTGACGGAAAATCCAAATCTTCCCACGTGCTCCCAGCGTCCGTACTCTTCAGCACACCACCGTTGAAGGCATCCTCGGTTAAACTGGTATTCGTATACAAAGCGTAGAGCACAGCTTCACTGCGTGGTGATTGCACGATTTGTTCGACACTTCCAGTGAAGTCTGGCGTATCGGCATGTTCCCAGGTATCGCCGCCATCGATGGAGAGGCTGATAAAGCCGCTTAAACCGGCGATGACGCGGTTGGCATTATCTGGTTTCACCCACACTGCTTGGACCGAAGAAATACCATCTTCCGGCAAAATCGGAAAATCCCAGTCTGGATTATCATCGGTAAAGTTAGTCGAACGGGCGAGGCCACCATTGGCACCTATCCACACCACATCCTTATCATCCGCCTGGCTAATGGAATACGTGCGTAAAGCGGTGATACCATCTACGGTATCAATCCAAGTGCTGCCGCCATCTTCACTCTTGGCAATGCCTAAGCCCGTGTTGCTATACAAAGTCAGCGGATTCGTGTAATCCACCGCATAATAATCACCACGCACCGAAGATAATGGCGTATCGGTCTCAATCGCCGTCCAGGTTGGACTGATCGACTGTGGATCTTCAGTAAAATACAGGCCAATATACAGATTGCCGGCGCCGTTAAACACCGCTTCGTTGGCACCAAGCCGCTCTTCATCATTTTGCAGGGCTAACCACGTTGTGCCACCATTTAAACTGTGATAGCTATCATAATCTGGGTGATACGAAGCTAAGACCAAATGATCATCACTGGCGGGATCAACCGCGATATCATAAAACCGAGCACCGGCTTCCACACCGCCGGCCGTTACATCCATCTCCGACCAACTGGCTCCACCATCACTGGAGATGTAGAGCGCACTGGTTTCGGCAGTTTCGTCGGTCAAAATGGCGTAGAAGGTACCTGCAGAATTAGCGGCCAAGCTGACCACATAGACGCTGGAAGAATTATCCGTCGAACCATTCACGCTAACGGCTGTAAAGGTCTCGCCACCGTCGGTACTATACTGTAATTCGCCGCCAGTCACTGATACCAATAAGGTATCATTGGCATACAAGGCCACGCTCCCCATAATTGGGTTGTCGACCAGATTCGGTGTCAGGCGGTCCCAGGTTTCACCATGATCTGTACTCTTAATGACATCATCGCCAATCAAACCATAGACATCTCCATTGACCGGATCAATCGCCACATCTTTACCGGCACCGTAATCGACATCACTCGGTAAACCTTGCCAGGTGTCTCCGCCATTGCTGGACGTAAAAATACCGTTCGGTGTATAGCTCGAGACAAACACATAGTCACTGCTGTTTGGGTCTGTAGTCAGATCCATCAATTCGACTCCATACAAACCTAAATTGGTCGCCACTGCAGTATCTTGTTGATCCACCGTTTGGGCAAACGCTACGGTCGTGACCAGCCAGCTTGACGCGATGAGGGCAATGGTTTTTTGTAACATAAAACTCTATTTAGTGAATCGAATACATTCAGTATAACACTATTTAGCGCTGAACGACACCGAGCAGATAACTGTCATATTTTTTGGCAATTTGACTCCAACGAAAATTGCTTTTGATCCGGTCGAGGCACTTTGGTGTATAATACGGCTTGCCTTTTTGCAGCACCTGTATCAGTTTCTTCGATAAATCCTTGTCTTCAAATGGCTCGGCCAGCAAGCCAGTGACATTTTCCACAATGGTATATTTTAAACCGCCGGCCCGAGATGCAACCACTGGGGTGCCGCAGGCCATTGCTTCAATTGGGACAATGCCATACGGTTCATAATACGACGGCACCGTACAGACATCAGCCGCACTGTAATAGAGATGAAGCTCGGATTGTTTCTTGGCTCCTAGAAAATGGATATGGTCAGCAATATCTAATTGCTCAGCGATAAATTGTAAACGCTGCTCTTCATTGACCTCCTGATCCACGGTTGATTTATTTTTTGCCCCACCAATGATATACAACTGTGCCGTTGGAAATGTTTTGACGACACTAGCAAAAGCTTGCACGAGCGTACCAATACCTTTGCGCCATTCCAGTCGACCCACATACACCGCAATCTTGCTGGTAATATCCCACTGCAACTGTTGTCGCGCTTGGGCAGTAGGAATCGCTTTAAACACTGATCGATCAACCCCAATTGGAATAACAGTGACCTTGTCCCCATCTACTCCAAAATATTGCTTAATAATCTGTTTTTCTACCGGACTCGTCGCAATAATGCCAGTGGCCACATGCGCAATGGTCTTTTCGGCGGCTAAGCGTTGCCGGTAAAAGACATAATCAGCCGTTTGATTATATTGCCGCATCACATTCAACCGTACCTGGCCAATGGAATGGTAGACATACACCAGTGGAATGGAATAGCGAAAATGTAAGGCCATGCCAATTAATCCGGCCATCCAATAATTGGCGTGAATGACGTCGTATTTGATCTTTTCCTGGCGAATGCGCTTGATAATGTTGTCGCGAAATTCATCGGTCAGTGGCAGACAATTATCACGCGGGACATAACTTTTTGGCCCAGCCGCCACACGAATCACCCGCCAGCGCGGATTCACCTGTACTACCTCTTTTTTGCTTTTCTGATCCCACCGTGTGTAGACATCAATACTGTAACCCGCCTCACTCAAAAATTTTGCAACGTTATACACATAGATATTTTGCCCGCCTGCTTCTTTTGAACCGATTTCCGCCAGTGGATCGGCGTGATCGGAAATCATCATCATGCGCATAGTGGAATAAAAATATACCAATTTTTCTCGTCATTGTCAATAGATTATGCTATACTTAGCCCAATGCAAGCGATCGAACTACTCCGACAAGTCAGCACTCCACACGGTTTTTTAGCCACACCGACAGATCGGCATAATTACCGGAGGGTATGGGCGCGTGACAGCGTGATCACCGGCTTAGCGGCCCTCACCACTGATGATTCACAACTGATTGAAACGTTCAAACAATCACTGTTGACCCTGGCAAAACATCAAGGTAAAGCCGGCCAGATTCCAAGTAACGTGGCTGTGGAAAAAAATCAGGTGAGTTACGGCGGCAGCGCTGGCCGAGTGGATGCCACCTTATGGTTCATCATTGGCGTAGAACAATACGTCAGACATACTGGGGATACCACCACCCAACAACAACTGCAACCAGCGATAGACAGAGCCAAGCACGTGTTACTGGCCTGGGAATATAATCAGGGCGGTTTACTGTATGTGCCCGATACCGGTGATTGGGCTGATGAGTATACCCGTGGCGGCTATGTGTTGTACGATCAAATCCTCTATTCTCGGATACAACCCCAAGTCAGTGAGTTGATTAAGCAGCGCTATTGGTCTGATCGCTACTGGACATCGATGATTTCACCATTTGGTCGTAGTACCCAGTTTGATACATTTGCCAATGTCTTAGCCAATCTCTGTGGTGTGTCTTCACCAGAGCAAGCTGCTGCGGTTGATCACTATATGGCTGAGCACTTCGCTGAAAAAACACATTACTTGTTACCGGCCTTTGATCCAGTGATTCAACCAACTGATCCCAGCTGGGATCAACTGAGCAATGCTTATCAATTTGAATTTAAAAATAAACCGTATCATTATCACAATGGTGGGCTCTGGCCAATGTTGTCTGGCTGGTATGTGATGGATTTAGTACAACGCAAGCAACGCAATCTCGCTAAGCAGTACCTGGATGGTTTACATCAGGCAACCGCTGCTGGTTTTCCGGAATATCTCGATGCGCGACAGTTTCAACCAGGTGGCACTCCACAATTAGCTTGGACCGCAGCTGCGGTACTATTCGCTGAACATGCCTATGAAACCAACGCTATTGCTGGCTTGTGATCTTGATCGTACCGTACTTCCGAATGGACCAGAACCGCTGGCGCCTGGTGCGGTTGAAGCCTTTGCCAAATTTGTCCAACAACCCTTTGTACATTTAGCCTATGTGTCTGGCCGTGATCTTGGTTTAATTCAAACTGCCTTAGCGGACTACCATATTCCCCTACCGCACAGTGCTGTTGGTGACGTGGGTACGACCATTTACCGCCGCGTTGATGGACAGTTTAGCATTGATACCGGCTGGTCAAACAGTATTGCTCCAGATTGGAACGGTTTGGCCGGACCAGATATCCATCACCTTATCGCTCATCTGCCTGATCTGCGTTTACAAGAAGATAGTAAGCAAAATACCTATAAACTCAGCTACTACACTCCGGAACACATTGCCAAAGATCAACTGATCAATGAAATTCAAATCATCCTCCAGCAGCACAAAATTAAAGCAGCGGTCATTTTTAGCATTGATCAAATCGTCCATACCGGCTTACTCGATATTTTGCCAGCGCATGCCACCAAGCAACATGCCGTTGACTATCTACGCACCAGCTTAGATTTAAGCATGGATCAAGTGGTCTATGCCGGTGATAGCGGCAACGACATTGAACCCTTAACCAGCGGTTATAAGGCAATTTTGGTGCATAATGCTTTACCGTCGGTGCGGGAAGAAGTGAGTGCTGTGGCAGCGGCGAAACACGTGGCAAATAAAATCTATTATGCCCAAGGAAATTATGTATCTGGTATACTAGAAGGACTAGATCAATTTGGATATGAATAAATTAATCAAACCACGTGTACTGATTGTTGGAGCTGAAGTCGCCCCGTTTGCTAAGGTAGGTGGTCTGGGCGACTATGTTGGTTCACTCCCCAAAGCGCTAGCCAGCCAAAATATCACAACTGCTGTGGCTGCACCATTTCATGAGGTGATAACGCAAAAAGAAGTGAAGCCACTGCGGCGGATCGGACAGATGACCGTATCATTTTACGATCAACCAGAAGTAGTCACCATTTGGCAGACAAACTTGCCACAGTCAACGGTACCGGTCTATCTATTTCATAACCAACATTACCTCAGTCGAGGGGAGATTTACACAAGTACCACGGTGTGGGATCCAGTGGCCAAAAAAATGGCGTCGCCACGCCGCCGTGAAGTTTTGCGTTATTTATTTTTTTCACAAGTCTTAGCCTTCTGGCTGGAGCAGCAACCAAAGCATTTTAATGTTGTACATGTGAATGATTGGCACTTGGCACCGTTATGCGCATTGTTAAAAGCACGGTATGCAACAGCAGCTATTCGGACACTGCTCACCATTCATAATGTAGATATCGGTTGGCGTGGCGCGGCAAAGCCTATTCGTATTGTTGGTAAATATTTAAATCTCTTACCGCCGGAATTACGAGCCATGATCGATTGGCGAACAGTTCAGGAACAAGGATATCTTCGTATATTCGAGCTCGGCATTGCCAATGCGGACATCATTTGTACAGTGAGTAAACAATATGCCAAAGAATTACTCACACCCTATTATGGTAAGGGGCTTGAACAACTCCTGCGTACTCGGACAGGACGGTTTCATGCAGTATTGAATGGCATAGATACCAGTGTCTTCAATCCAATGACTGATCCAGCTGTCTGGCAACATTACTCTGTCCGATCCATTGTCAAGCGCCAGTCGAATAAAATGCTGTTCCAACAGAGACTGAAGTTTACGGTCGACCCCACCATTCCGCTCCTCGGCATGGTAGCCCGTGTGACTGACCAAAAAGGTTTTGATTTGCTCTTGGATATTGTACCAAAACTGAAGCGCTGGCACGTTCAGTGCGTCATCGCTGGCGTGGGTGATAAACGCTTAGAAGCGAGTCTCAAACGAATCCAACGCCGCTACCGCAACTGGTTCTATTTTCATAATACGTTTGATCTGAAATTTAGTCAGCGTGTCTATGCCAGTAGTGATCTGTTCCTCATGCCATCGTATTATGAACCATGCGGTTTGGCACAGTTAATTGCCATGCGGTATGGTGCCGTGCCAATTGTACATGCTACCGGCGGCTTAAAAGATACCGTACAAGATGGCCGCACTGGATTTACCTTTGCTCCGGCTACCGCCAAGCAATTTGCTGACGCCATCTCTGCCGCCCTACGAGTGTATCGGTCACAACCACGCCGCTGGGCGAGATATGTGAAAGCCGCCATGACAGCTGACCATAGTTGGGAAAAATCAGCTCATGAATATAGCAAACTGTACCGTCGCCTGTTATACTGATCCCAATGGATGTTCATAAATTTCGCGCCACGCTTGGTCAACATCCCCTCGCCTACATGAGTGCGGAGTTTGCCCTGGATGATCGCCTACCCATTTACTCGGGCGGTCTTGGTGTATTGGCTGGCGATATTGTGCGGCAAGCGGATGATCTGGAATTACCGTTCGTGGCCATTGGCCTACTGTACAAAGAGGGCTACTTCAAGCAAAGCATTACCCTGGCCGGTGAACAAAAAGAATATTATCCCCTGCTCGATCCAGCTGATGCTCCAATTGCACTGGTGGTAAATACTGAAGGTCAGCGTATTTTGGTAAAGATTCCAATGCAAAACCGGGAAGTGGTCGTCCAGATTTGGGAATATTGCCAAGGTGATGCCTCGGTGTATCTGCTGGATATGGACATACCAGAAAATGACCAAGCAGACCGTAGTATCACCCGGCGGCTGTACCCGACGGATCCATCAATTCGTTTGCTACAAGAAATGATTTTAGGTATCGGTGGTGTGCGCACGTTGATGCAGCTCCATATCCACCCGTCGATTTATCATCTCAATGAAAGTCATTCGGCCTTCGCCATTTTTGAAATTGCGCATCACTATATGGAGGAATATGATATGTCCTTTGCTGACGCCTATGACTATGGCAGACAAAAAATCGTCTTCACCAACCATACGCTGGTTCCGGCTGGCAATGAAGTGTTTATCAAAGCCATGGTGACGGAATATCTCGCCACCTATGCCAAACATCTTGGTTTGCCGATCAACGACATGCTGGCCAAAGGTGAAACACCATCCAGCGAATCCTTTAGTTTATCTACCTTGGCGTTGAATATGGCTTGCCGTATGAATACGGTCAGTAAATTACATAGTGTGGAAGCCAAGAAAATTTGGCCAGATAAAGATTTACCGGCCATTACGAACGGTGTTCATTTGCCCACTTGGGTCAGCGCGGATCTGAAATCACAGGCGCCTGATTTTAACATCGCTGATGTCCAAAACCTAGACGCCACAGAATTGTGGCGCATTCACATGATGGCCAAGCACCGCTTGATCGATGAAGTAAAATTTCAAACGGGCCGAGATTTGAAATCGGACGTGCTGGTGATGACCTGGGCTCGCCGTATTGCCGACTATAAACAACCCGAATTATTATTTTCCGATATGGAAAAACTGGCGCGGTTGGTGAATAACGACCAACCCGTGCAGTTTATATTAGCTGGCAAAGCTCATCCGGGTGATGCCGTGGGGCACAGTCATATTCGAAACATTTTGCAGGCGATTAAGCAACAGGGCTTAAATGGCCATGTCGTATTTATTCCGAACTATACCATTGGCCTATCGGATGTGCTGGTGTCTGGATCCGATGTCTGGATCAACACTCCACAACGTGGTGCTGAGGCCAGCGGTACCAGCGGGATGAAAGCGGGAGCTAATGGCGTGCTGCAATGTTCCATTAGCGACGGTTGGGTAGATGAAATTGATTTAGCCGGGATTGGCTGGACATTGCCGGATCAGAATACCGCAGCGGCTTTGTATCAAGTCATCGAACAAGATATTGTCCCTTTGTATTATCAACGTGAGAATAACGTTCCACTAGAATGGGTTAACCGCATGAAGCAAACCATTGCGCTGATTTGGGGACAATTTTCTGCCAAACGGATGGTGGAAGAGTATATCGATATCCTCTACCGCCCGGCGCTCGAATTGGAAAATCTACAAAAGCATGAACACAACTGGCGGCGCAATTATCGTACGCGTCAATTACCATAAACTATGCGCGTTGGATTAATTGCAGTGAGTTATCAACCAATCAAACGGACCGCGGTAGGTGGTACGGAAGTATTTACGACTCTGCTGGCAGAAGGTTTAGTGCGCCGTGGTCATCAAGTCTGGTTATTCGCCGGAGCTGATTCGAAAGTAAAAGGTGTACACTTAGTTCCGACAGCTCCAGCCGCCTATGTGCGCTTGAGCGAAATAATTTATCATCGACCAGCTCAAGCCTTAACTCAAGTGGAACGAGAGCGATTATTGTCTTGCTTAACCACGAGTAGTTTGATCAAGGCGAAAGCCTATGAAAAGACCATCGATGTGTTTCATGATAATACATCTAGCGCATTGGCTGGTGTGTTGTCGAGCACATTTCGCCGTCCATTTATTTCAACACTGCACTTACCACCGACTAGTCACGATTTTTATTTTCACATCCCTCGCTTTATTACTCGACCACGCGTGCACTATGTAGCGGTGTCTCGTTATCAACAAGCCCGATTTCTTGGTCGCAGTAGTGTGATCTATAATGGTATTGATGTCGAATCTTTCCCTTGGCAATCACGCAGCGATCAAATTGGTTTGCGTTGGATCGGACGCATCGATTCCAATACACCGAAAGGTTTAGATGACGCTCTGCGCGTAGCAAAGACTGAGCGATGCCCACTGCAGTGGGCTGGATTTATTGAACAGCAGGACTACTTTGATAAAACCATACGTCCATTACTTAGTCGGTACGCCCGACGCGATGAAGGTTTAATGACCATGACAAAAAAAGCAGCTTGGTATGCCTCTGGCAGAGCCAGCCTTTTGCCTATCCAGTGGGAAGAACCTTTTGGTTTGGTGGCCGCAGAAAGTCTGGCTGCCGGTACCCCGGTGATTGGTTACGCGCGTGGCGCTTTTCCGGAAGTGATTGAAGACGGTGTCACTGGCTTCTTGGTGAATCCGTCAGTGCGTGATCACCGAGGTCACTGGGTCATAAAGCAAACTGGTGTGGCTGGCTTGCGCGCCGCCGTGCGCCGCCTGAACACCATGCCCTCGAACGAATATGCAGCCATGCGGCTGGCTTGTCGCCAACGAGTTGAACACCAATTTAGTATTGATCATATGGTTGAGCATTATGAACAATTATATCGACGCCTGATTACTAAAGCTAAACGTCATGGATAAAAGACATATTCGCACCGTCACCTTCTGTATTCTCCTAGCTAGTTTTTCCCAAAGTGCGGGCGCGGCTGGGGAGTGCGCCCAAACTATCCCACCGCGTGAGGACGCCTATGCTGGGATTTTGATCGATACCCACTTCCATATTCCACAAACGGTGGATGCGCAGCCCGGGCAGCCGGAATTGGGCACGAACGTCACCCTGGCTGATATTGCCTGTACGTTGAAAACGGAAGGAACAAAATCGGTGTTCGCGTTTTTTCCAGTGTTTGAAGGGTTCGATTATGAAGTGTTTATTAAAGAAGCGCGCACAGCTGAGGGTAAGTATCCCAAGCGGTTTGTTCCATTTGTGATGCCACCAACCTCGGACGATAATCCACCGACGGTCACTGCCAAATATCTCAAACAAATGTTAAATAGTGCTCGAGGCTTGTTTCAAGGGTACGGTGAAATTGGGTTGTATGAATTTGATGAAGGGGTGGATTATCCTCCTACGTCGAAGATTTTCAAAAAGATTTACCCGGTGGTGCGAAACCATAATCTGATGGTGTATTTTCACCCCGGTGAAGACCAATCACAGCAGTTTGCTAAAACCCTAGCGGCTCATCCGAACATTAACTTCATTGTCCATGGTGACGAAATTCAGCCCTACATTGATGAGTTAATGGATCAGTACGACAATATTTATTATTCTGTTGATATGCTGTATGGCGATCAATATCTGTTACGTCCAGAAGTAACCAAGCAAGAATTTCTCGATGCGGTAGCCGATACCGATACATTATTGCAAATTGATTGGGCTACCTGGAAACCGTTGATTGAAGCCCATCCGACCCGCTACATGTGGAGTACAGACCGCGGCGATGCCGTGTGGACCTTTGATGCCGAAGTTGGCCAAACTTTAGCTAATCATGGTCGAGCCTTTATTGCCGGGTTGGATCCGGCTGTGCAAGAATTATTTGCCTACAAAAACGCCCGCCGGTTGATGAATGCCAGCGGTCTCGGGAACAATTAGTGCGGCTTCTTGTTCCACCACTTTTGGTAGTGCTCCTCCGCCTGGGCTAACGTATCCACGACAACGGTTTGAGTACCGCCAAAAAAGAATAAGACATTGATAAACATCTTCATGGCGTAGGTGGGACCACAGATGGCCCCAGCGGCTAATTTTGGATGATGCCGAATTTTCGTGTAGATTGCTTTGGCTTCGTCAACCACAAATTCGCTATCGTCTTTACGTGTAAAATCAGTGATAAAAAACCATTGTATATTTGGATAAGGCTGAGTGACTTGCTCCAACCACTGCCAATGGAATTTGGCTTCGGCAATAGATAATTCGTCGGTATGGGTTGAAACACCAAAATGGATATGGAGCAACTTCAGCTCTGGATAAGCCACTAACCGATCATCCGTCGGCTTAAACACCGCCATCTGATCCGCTGGCACCGCACTGCAGCGTCGACACAAAAAGGCATTAGTGATCTGATCCATGCCCATAGTATAGCACGAGTACACTACGCTTCTCTAAAATGACTAACTGGTCTATACTGACTATATTAACTAAACAATTCATAGCTTTAATGGGTATGAAACAATATCAACTCATAGCCGGCTGGGTGAGCGCGTGGCTGGTAGCCATGGTTCCATTTGCCAGCCAGGCCTTTACTGTCGACAGCGTTGTCATGTCAGACGATGCCACTGATGTAGTCACTGATATAAGTGACTTCATTCCGGCAAATCCGTCAGAAGACATGGTCATGGAAATGACGGGGTTCAGTTATACTGCCGATACGGGTAGTGCCACATATACTGCCACCTTTACGGTGACGGATGACGCCGATGAATTAGATACCGCACCATTCGTGATGGCTCCGGGCGCCGATATTTCTAGCTTTACGGTAGAGTCATTGGGTGACAATTCCTATCAATATTCCGTCACGTTCACTACCAGTACTCTGTACATTCCTGACCAGGGTGTTGGTCAACAATTTCTTTTCGTGTTTATCGGTACAGTCGAAAATCCTAGTCCAGAAAATCCAGAACCAGGGAATGGTCCGCCAGCCGCCATGTCCGGTGGCTATATTGCTACGACTGTCCAGGAATTCCAAATGGTTCCTCCAAGCGGACCGGGAGACGCTCAATTTGGCGTAATATTGAGCGGACCGGCTGGTACCAGTGGTTTTTTTAAGATGATGTTTCCATCCAGTATGTTGGAGTTAATGAGTACGAT
>DOSP01000109.1 GCA_003512175.1 Candidatus Kerfeldbacteria bacterium | reverse complement strand
ATGGTACAGACGACACGTTGTTTCACTAGAATAATGGGCAACGGCAGTAGAGTAATCAGTAAGAATAAACCCCACACGAGTGGTTTAGTGATTGATCGTAAAAAGTAAAGCTGCGCGAAGAATAAACATAAAAACCCGCCGGCCAAAATATACCCATGCCAGGATTGGAAATATTTATACTCTAGGAGCATAAACCAAGCCAATTGGATGCTGACTAATCCAACAGTGAGCAATACTACAATCCAATGACGACGTGTAGGCATATTACTCGTTTGTTACATTATTCTTTGGATGCGCGTTACGCCAATGTTCAATATCAGCGTGATTGCCAGATAATAATGTAGGTGGAACTACCCACTCTTCACCCTCATCCGTCACAAACTTTTCCGGACGGGTATACTGCGGGTACTCCACATAATCTAAACTGCCAGAGAAGGTCTCATCATGCGTCGATTCAATGTGGCCCAGCACACCCGGCAGCAAGCGCGCGACCGTTTCTGTTACAATCATTACAGGAATTTCTCCACCACTTAACACATACTTGCCAATCGAGACGCGTTCATCCACTAAGTTGTAGACGCGTTCATCGAACCCTTCATAGCGACCGCACAGCATAATCATTTGGTCGTAACTTTCACTGTAGTGTTTGGCGCGTACTTGGGTATATTCGATACCACTCGGATCAAACATAATGATTCGAGATTTTTCTAGTCTGGGAATGGCTTTCAAGCAGTCATAAATTGGTTGCACCATCATTACCATACCCGGCCCACCACCGTAGGGCAGGTCATCGGTTTTTTTATGTTTGTTTTTGGTGTACGTACGAATGTCGTGGACGTGGATTTCAATCTTCTGTTTCTCTTGAGCAATCTTCAAAATCGTCTCTTGGAAGTAAGAGTCGAAGATATGAGGGAAAATCGTCAAAATATCGAACCGCATGGCTCAATCCTACAACGTCAATGATAATAGTACAATCAACCCGGCGGCTAACAACTTTTGCCAGGTCATTCTCTCCTTTAAGAATGCAATACCGATAATAAACACAAATACTGGCGCTGTCGCACCTAAGGTGGAGACAATACCAACATCACCTTGCACAAGAGCATAATAAAAGAGAATCCAACTGGTTGATACAATCGCACTGCGTAGGATAATATAACCAAATTGTTTGGTCGAAACATTTTTAAAGCGTGTACCAAAAACCAGCAAGGTAATAAAACCGATCATGGCTGCCCGTAACATATATAAGGTGGGGGCATTGGTTGTGACATCGGATAAGAGGAGTTTGGTTGGCAGAGCAGATAAGCCAAAACAGGCCGCCGTCACTACTGCCGGCAGAATGAATAAAATTCGCTTACGATCCATCGAAAACCACACGACTGCCAACATGATGATTCCTGCGATCGCATACATGTACCAGGGTTCTGCTAAATCCAGGAATACCCAACTGGCCACAAAGGCAAAGGCTGGAGAGAGAGCTAAGATAGGGGTGATGACACTGGCCTCATGGCGTTCAAAACTTTTGAAATAAAAAAAGTTGCCGACCGTATCCAGCAGCACAACCGTGGTGAGTAGTAGAACTGAGCGTAGTGTGAAGCTGAAATGGAAGAACCACGGCGCACCAAGCAGGAGTAGGCCAGCTACACTCAGAAAACTGATGCCGAACATATCCTGTACCTTCAACGTGCGTAGCAAAGTACGAGCCGTAATATGAGCTATGGCGGCGAAGACAGCAGATAACAAAGCGAGTGATGTATATGTCACCTTATTGTATCTCAGCGAAACGCCCCTGGGCTATAATTTTAGTAGAAGTTTTGGCGGGAAACAATTTTCCATTCATCGCTACGTACACACCGGGTGCAGCACAATGAAACTGACTGATGGTATAGCCTAGATTAAAGCCTCCATCAGAAAAGGTGAACCCATCTAATGGAATCATGGCACCGGTAAAGATAATAATTTTAGTCTGGTTCTTCGGTAAATGACGTTCAACAAAGCGGGCAGAATCCGGCATGGTGTATGTACCATGGGTGACTAAAATATAGTTTGCTTTGCTACGTGTAATGATCCGTACGAGCTTTTTTCGATCTGCATCGTTAATCGCCCGACTATCTTTCATGCACAATTCAGTATACTGAAACTGATCATACAGTTTAAGGTTTTTCAGGTAGCGGGGGACAACCGAATGCTTGGCTGGTACAGCGGTGTCTTGTGAGCCTTCATAATAGGAATCAATTGTGCCGCCAGTAAAAATACAATGAATCTTCATAATGTTATGCCATCATTTCCCAAAAACACTCCTGACAGTATACCACATATGGTGAATCAGCTGGGTAGGTTGAAATAATAGTTTTGTTACATTTATTACAAGCGCGTTGATGTAGCTTCCGTTCATTGCGTAGCAACAGGCGTTCTTTCTGGCGACATTCCGGGCAGTGTTCCGGCAACGGTAACTGTTTCTTTTGATAATATTCTTGTTCCTGCACAATAATACGAAAATCTTTTTGGCAGGTGGTACATTTTTGAACAATGTTTTCCATAGGGATATTTATAAACCGTAAGTGATGACTTCTTTAAAGGTAGAGGCGTACCATTTGCCCCAACTGCCGTCCGCCCTCATGGCTTGAATGATTTCTGTTTTTTTCTTGTGATAATCTGCTTCGGAATACGGCTGATTGAGAATATGGAATTCTTTTTTACTTAAACTCACACACATAAAACAATCATGACTGTTATAGACCAGTTCACAGTAATCTAAGTTGTAGGAATGCCAACTGCCGTAACAGAAGGTACAGTTATTTAAATTTCCACCACTCATAATCTGGTAGCAGTTTTCTGACCATCCCAGATGGCTACAATCGAGTAGATCTTTCGAATCGTCACAGTGATACACATAGTACGAATCGGCTAATTGTTTCGAATCAAACGCCCAGTAGGCGTTGGTACCGTAATACAGATGGTCGCCGTAACTATTGGTGTTGTGCTTTCCTGTCATAGCTGGTCGGGGTGTTTTCAACAATAATGGTTGTAACTGTTCCATGATGGTTTCCTTCGGCAGTTTTTTTAACTCGGCAATTTTTTGTTCATACTCTGCTGGAGTATATTGTTGGTTAAAAATACAATGTTGCTTACCTTTGAGTGACACGCAGCCGAAGCACTTTTGTAAGTTGACCGAGAAATAACAGTAGTCAGAGTCCACCACCTGTTCACATCCCACACAGAAGTTAGCGTTATAACAGGTGATGCAATCCACACAGCCATAACATAACTCGCATTTATTACATAAGGTGCAGTCCGTACAATCTTTGCAATAGAATACCCGATGGTTATACAT
>DOSP01000079.1:11896-12134 GCA_003512175.1 Candidatus Kerfeldbacteria bacterium | reverse complement strand
GATCATTCAGGCCAGTGCCGGTCTCGATGTCGAGTACATCGACATGACGATCTCGGTGGACCGTGCACCAGCGGACATCGAGGGTTGGTTCGCTTTCCAAGGGCTAGTCGGTGCCGACGTCTGGGAGAACACCAACCTGGTGACCGACGAGGTTCTCGCCCTGCAGGGAAGGCTGTCCGTGCAGCACTGGCTCGAACAGCGCTACGAACGTAAAAACCGCCTCTATGCCCAGTGGCTG
>DOSP01000079.1:498-11802 GCA_003512175.1 Candidatus Kerfeldbacteria bacterium | reverse complement strand
AGGGGCGGGCATCGGCCGTAGCGAGTAGACACAATCAAGGAGGACAAGCCCAGCCACCCGCTATCGTCATGCGGACCTGGGCTTTGTCATTGTTATTCTCCCAAAGGCATGTCCACAGCTAACGTCTCACCGTCAGCCGTTAACAAGTGCATGTGCAGCTGCTCGGGAGTTTCTATACTCGTGATCGTTGAATTGAGTTTCGTGGTTTCGTCCGAGTGAAAATAGATGTCGAACGTGCTTTCACTCGTGATGAACGTATTGGTCCCTTCACAGCGTTTCGTTTTGTTGCCCGATGATTCAGTGATAATCTCACAACTCCAATCAGTCGGCCAACCTTCACCATTAATATCGAGGTCGATCGTCACTGGATCTGGTAGTTCTGGATACTGCACAGTCAGGGGTACTTCAAATCCACTCAGCTGTAGTGAGATCAATTCGGTGGCAATGGTCTCACGCGGACTTAATACACCACGCATCACTGTGGTATCAGTACTTACATCCGTAAAATAGACTCGGCTGGGATCAAATTCGGTGAGTGTATAATCATGGCTGTCTTGCTCATTAGCGACGAGTGAATCATGCACAATAACCACCGGACAGGTTTTAATGATGCGGGTACCATCGGGATAACGCACAGAAACCTCTACGGATACTTTTTCAACGGTTGCAACATGTTTTTTCTTGGATTTTATAGTCACCGCATCCGGTCCAGAAATAGAGATTTTTTTTGATTTATCTTGGTACACCCCATCACCATTCGGATCAGAAGAATTTGGAAAGTCTACTGAAGAAAATGCTTTCGTGCCAGGCTTTTCTACAATGGTTAACTTGCCCGCCTCACCGTGTTGAATGATCAACGGCTCCGGTTCACATACCACACCGTATTTGCCGCCATCACCCGGTACAGCTGGACCATAGTCCTCTACCTCGCCGCTGGTGAAGCTACCAGCACCAGTTTCATCATACAGGCGTTGATCCTTGGTGACGACAGCTCGAAACCAAATGTTTTTCACATTCTTGCCCGCCATAAATGCTGGAACATAAGCAGCAATAGTTTCAGTCTGAGCACTTAACTCCACGGGAAAGTTGCGCACTGCCCATTCCGCTGCACAGTCGTCTGCTCCAGACCACTCACCACTCTTGTCCCAATCAGCAAATAAATTCAAATAAGCGGTACCAGATAGTTCACCAGGATTTGCCACGTGTACCAGAAATACAGCTTTACTGGTCTTGCAGGATGTTAATTTTAGATCTACCCCATCATCAAATTCATCTCGGTCCACCTGTCGGGAATCAGTCTCCTTGTTCACTTTTTTTCCTAACCATACTTCATCAGTCGTTGCCATGCGCGCTCCGTTTGAAGTTTCCTCACTTGGAAACGCTCCAGTGGTACCATTACCATAGGAGGTGGAAGCTCCATCTGGCGCATCGCCGTAATCGTATCGCGTGCCCGCCCAGGTGGGGAAAGCTAGTATTAAAAGGCCTACTACAGTAAATAATCGTTTTGTAATCATAGTCATTTCATTCTACACCGCTATGCTATACTGCGTCTATGCCGGAATTACCTGAGGTTGAAACCCTGGCCCGCGGCTTAAAAAAATATGTCGTTGGCAAAACCATTCGTAGTGTTGTGGTATACGAACACAAAAAGTTCAAGGGTAACCCAGCGGAACTGAAACGATTCGTTATTGGCAAGAAAATAAGCTCTGTCAGTCGTCGAGCGAAATGGCTCGTGCTACATCTCTCGTCCAAGTACAATTTTGTTGTTCACCTGAAAATGACTGGACAGTTACTATACAAAAAAACTACGCCAAAATTTTTAGGTGGTCATACCATGAAAAAAGAACAAATTACAATTCCCAATACACACACTAGGGTGGAATTTCAATTTACCGACGGAAGTACGCTTTACTTTCAGGATATGAGAAAGTTTGGTTACGTAGAATTGTATAGTGATCACGCTCTGGAGCAATATTTTCTAGAAAAAAAACTAGGGGTCGAACCGCTGGACAAGCGTTTTACCTTTGCGTATTTTAACGAACAACTCAAACGGCACGGCAGTACATCCATCAAAGCGGTTTTGTTAAACCAATCACTGATTGCCGGTATTGGGAATATTTATGCCGACGATATCTGCTGGCTCGCCAAAGTGAAGCCAATGCGCACGGTTGATAATTTAACGACGATTGAACAAAAAAATATTCATGCTGCCTGCAAAACGATTTTACGAGAAGCCATTCGTTTAGGCGGCACATCATTTAGCCACTATTACAAAATCGATGGACAACTTGGTTCCTATTGGGAAAAACGAAAAGTCTATGGCTGGACCGGTGAACCATGTCGGCGTTGTCACGGCCGAATAAAAAAAACTCGTTGCGCCGGCCGCGGCACGCACTACTGTACGAACTGCCAAAAATAAGCTATACTGACTACATGTTTAGGAGGTTCCTTTGTTGGCCTCTCATCGGAGTGAGCATCATCAGTGCCTGGCCGGCCATGGCAGATACCGAAACAACCCTGGCTGAATTACGCAGCCAGTGTTATGACGTCTATAAAGCTCAATCTGACGAGGCGCGGCTGTATTTACCAACCGTGGCCAGCCAAGATATCAACATCGCTGAGCTGAATCTTCCGGAAGTATTCCAGCAAAACTTGGGCGTTTCGAATGAAGATTTGGCTGGTCTCGACGAGATGCTGCGACAAGCCAATGAATTCATGGCACCGTATGCCCAGGAAGCCTATTTAGATTTGGCCCAAATCAACATCGATCTGGCCAATTGTTATATCGAGAACGGGGCTGATGCTGAAGCGCTGCGGGCCGAAGCTCAAGCCACCTACGATACCATTGCTGCCTACGATTTCTTGCAAGCCTTTTCCAGCACTGCTACCGGCTCGCCCACAGTAACCGTTGCCCCACACAGCACCAAATCCGTTCGTGTGCGGGCGTATTGTTTAGATGGCGGGCGCAGTGTACCTAATGTGGGTGAAGAGTATTATTTGGCCGGCACGCTTGATCAGTTGCAAGGTGAGGGATTGTGTCAGACCATTCAATCGGCCCAAGATTTCAGTGCGGTCAGTGCAGCTCAGGGAGAAATTTGGTCAACGAGTACCGCACTGAGACCATCATCTGAATTAGATGGTGTGACTGAATCCACTACACCAACCAGCGATGCACAAACAGAGACTGAAGGAATTTCCAGTGTGGAATTAGTCCAGTACGCTGGATTACTTCCTGCTATCCAAGCCGACATTTCAAATCCTGTGGCAGCGGGCGTAGCGGTCACAGGCGGCGTACTGACTATTATCAGCCTCCTGGCTTTGGTACTTCACTGGGGACCAAAACCACTTTCGATTGGTGGGGTGCTGATTGGCACTGGATTAATAGCAGGCGGCATCATTGTGATTGCGACCAGAACGGCGTCTGCAACGGAAATTGCCCAACCATCATTATATGATGCTGCCAAGAAAAATCAGGTTATCGTGCAAGCCACATCGACCGGTTCGTTCACATCGTTGGACGTCACCATTACAAACCTCACCGATGAAACCCTAACA
Source organism: Candidatus Kerfeldbacteria bacterium (assembly GCA_003512175.1). Taxonomy (GTDB): domain Bacteria; phylum Patescibacteriota; class Patescibacteriia; order UBA9570; family UBA9570; genus UBA9570. The sequence goes on along the minus strand of DOSP01000079.1, from coordinate 8,247 downwards.
CTGAGTACTACCTGCTTACGTTTTGTTCCAAAAACTATTAGCCTTGATTCTGACTTAGCAGGCTCCTATGACAATTATGATTATGACATTGGTGATATTACTTCTGGTGAGGTCGATATTGAAGACCTAGATGAATCATACGATGAAGCCGAGTACGATGAGGGACACAATGCTCAACGGTTGGGTACGGGTGATGTGATTGATGATGATCCCCCACCACTACCACCACCTCCGCCGGAACCAGATGATACGATAGATATTGAAGAACTGAAACGCAAGGTGGAAAAACAAATGGATGAAGCTAGGAAAAAATTTGAAGAAAATCCAACGGAAGAGACCTTAAAAGATTTTTTGAAGGAAGCTCAAAAATGTATGGCGCTTGGTTGTGGTGATACTGACCCAATGGACGGTGTTGGCGATGCCTGGCAAAAAGCCGTCGATTCGGCACTTGAACGATATAATAATGATCCTTCCGACTTAAATCGTGAACAACTGGAACGGGCAACCGAAATCGGCCAAATGCTTGGTTCTAATACCGATGCCGCCGTTGGGGCGTTACTGGGTCAATAACCAGCGTTGATGCAGTTGATCAGCTTCTTGTTTGGTTTTGACCAAATGGACCGGCTTATCGGCTTCGTCACTGAGTAATTGAATAATCGCCTGCATATCCGTAGTGGCACCATACACTGCTCCGGAGACCAATTGCGGATGCTCAAGCAAGATACGATAAATTTGTTTAGCCCGATGGGAAACAAGTTCACTGTTATCGATACGCTCCATATCGAGAATGAAGTAGAATGGTACCTGAGAGTGTGCTTGAATAGTGTGAACGTAGTAATCAGCTAAAAATTCAGCTTGCGCTGTATTCATGGCTTCCGGAAAAGTAGGTTCACCAAAATGGACGTGAAACAAATGCTGTTCTGGAAAGGTCATGATCCAGTCGTTGGCTGGCGTAAAGATATTGAACGCTGCATCAGGATAGGCACTGCACTCTGAGCACTCATAGGGCTTCGGGTAGAATGGCATGGTCAGAGTATATCATATCTGCTAGACTAGATCTGCTGTATAGGGGTGTCCTGAGCTTGTCGAAGGACTGAGAAATACCCTTACACACCTGATCTGGATAATGCCAGCGAAGGGAATGCGGCGAACGATCTGTTCTTGCAATCCCTTTGAAAAGGGATTTTTTATTAATTCAACGACGCTATGAAAAAAATTTTCTTGCTCAGCTTCATTGGACTAATCGGTGCAAGCTGTACACAAACAACCGTGGAAGATACCACGCTGACCGTCTATACCTATGACAGTTTAGCGGCTGACTATGGTTTGCTACCCGCTATTACCGACCAATTTGAAACAAACCAGAATATTGAAATTGAATTGGTCACTTTTGCTGATACCGGAGCGATGATCAGCCAACTGATTGCGGAACAAGACAACCCACAAGCCGATGTGGTGATGGGTATTGATAACATTGATGTGGCTCGCTTTGGCGACAGTGACTTGTTCACCCAACCCACTGCGTTCGATTATGGTTACGTCGGTTTTGTCTATGATACAACCCAACTGACCTTCTCTGAACCGATCAGTTTAGAAACCTTGGTAGAAGATGAAGCCTATCAAGATAAAATAATCATCGAGCAAGCTGGTTTGTCTTCGCCCGGCACACAGTTGTTAGTGTGGGGTCAAGCCGTGTTTGGTGATGACACAAATGAATTTTGGGAGGCCTTGGCAGATCAGACATTAACGGTAGCGCCAGATTGGAGCACAGCTTATTATTCGATGTTCCTGAACGGTGAAGCCCCAATTGTGTTGAGTTATTTAACCAGCCCAGCCTATCACATTGATCAAGAAGACAGCACACAATATGCTGCCATTCCCATTGAGGATGGCTATCTGAAACAAACTGAATATATCGCTTTAGCAACAGGCAGCCAGAACGTAACCAGCGGGCAAGCCTTTATTGACTATGTGCTGTCGGATGAAGTGCAAAATCAGATTCCAACCACTCAGTGGATGTTCCCAGTGGGCGGTGATGCCACTACTTGGCCGGCGGCGTATCAAGAAATTATCATCCCAACTGAACAGGATATCGTATCGGTTGATACGGCTGCTGTGACTAATGAATTCACCACATGGTTAGCGGATTGGAACACAGCCTTTGGTATTCAATAGTCACCGTCGCTAGTGCAATGCTACTCGGCGGCGGATTAGCTGTGGCAGAACGGTTATGGCAACAACCGGTGCGACGTTGGTTCATGGTGTTGATGATGATTCCAATCTTTCTTCCACCCGTCGTAGTGACAACAAGCTTTATTGCGACATTCGGTACGCAAGGCATTTTCCCACTCAAGATATTGTATTCACCAGTAGCCGTGGTGCTGGCGTATTGTTATTATAATATTCCGTTGGCCTATCTGTTATTACGTAGTGCGGTCAGTCGTATCTCACCCGCTACGGAAGCCGCCGCTCAACTATTGGGCGCAAATCGCTGGCAACGCCTCACGACAGTGCTGTTGCCCCAACTCTGGATACCACTCTTGGGTACGGCTGGGCTCATTTTCCTCTACAGCTTCACCAGTTTCATTCTGCCACTTCAGCTGGGTAGTATACATGGATATACTTTGGAGGTCTGGCTCTATCAACGCATCTATCTCTACCATACCTATGGCATTGCTATGATCGCGGCACTGATCCAGTTGAGTATCATCGGCAGTGTATTGTTCATTATCGGGCGATTCCTTCGGGCTATCATGATCAGTACAGTCACTCCTGAACAATTTGGCCGGACCCAATTCAGCTTTAAGCTGATCTCTGTTGTGTATGCATCATTGATTATGCTTCCATTGATTGGTTTTGTCGTGAAAATACTTTCTCACAGTACTTCCGATGACGTGATGACATTGCTCAATAGTCACTTCATTTCTAGTCTCTTACGAACGGTATTGGTTACTATGCTGGTTATTTTTTTGACAACGAGCTTAGTCTTTATTGGACGATTTGGCACAAAAGGAGCGTTACTGTTGTTGGCTCTTTCACCAGTGACCGTGTCATTTGTCTGGTATCAATGGTTTGGCCAGGGTTATGTCAGTTTAATTGGAGCGTTACTCATGACCACCTTACCCATTTCGATGATACTCATTCAACATGCCCGCCAGCAGTATGCCAAATTTTTTTTGGATACCGCTCGATTACTGGGCGCCAGTTGGTGGCAGCGAATCTTGTTGGAAGTGCAGTTATTGCAACCGACTATGCGCCAAATCGTAGTATTCGGTGGCATCTTGGTGATTGGCGATGCTACCATCAGTAGCGCACTCACACCTACTGCGCAGCCACTGGCCATGCCCTATGCCACGCAGCTCATTGGCAGTTATCGCTTTGGTGTTGGCAGTCTCGCATTACTAGCTATTCTGTTATTGATTATCCTTCTATCCACGTTCAGTTATGCTCGCCGTCCGTAATCTCACATTGCGTAAAAATGATAGTCAAATTCTCACTGACATCTCCTTTGATGCTGCGCTGAATCAGATCACCACTGTCATTGGTCCATCTGGATCTGGCAAAACCAGTCTACTACGCTGTGTGGCTGGATTAGAGCGCTATCAGGGCTGCATTCAATTCAACAACCACCCTATTAATCACGTAGGTTTTGTGGAACAAGATTCAACGCTGTTTCCACATTTTACTGCCTATGACGATATTGCCTATCCACTTAAGTTACGAAAAAAAACGTCGAGCCAAATCCGTCAGGCCGTTGCTCAACTGGCTGATCAATTGCACATTACCGCTGTCTTACAACGCTACCCACATCAATTAAGTGGTGGCGAACAACGTCGAATTATGCTCGCGCGCACACTCATTTACGAACCCCAGATAGTGTTATTTGATGAACCGTTTGCTGGAGTGGATACCTTATTGCGGATTGAGCTGGTCAAACTAGTAAAACATCTCTTACTTCAGCGATCAGTCACAACACTCTATGTGACACATGATCTTAGAGAAGCCGAGTATATGAGCTCGCACCAGGTAGTGCTCAAACAAGGTCAACGAGTGCCAGATACCGACCCCTGGCTACCCCACTTTCTAAAACAACGGTTCTAGTATACGATATGGCCATGTTGAAACAACAACTACGGCTGCTGGAACGGATTACGGAAACCATTAGCTACAATTTAGATCTCGATGAAGTGCTGATGCAGGTCGTGGCTTTGGTATCGGAGACAATGAAAGCCGATTCCTGCCTGATTTACCTAACGCAAGATCACCACCTGATCCTGAAAGCCTCTAAGATTCCTCACCCAAAAATGATTAATAAAGTAGCCTTACGGTACGGTGAGGGTATTACCGGATGGGTAGCGGAACATCGTAAAATTGTCGCTGTGTCGGAAAAAGCTTATGAAGATAGTCGATTCAAATTTGTGGCGCAGTTAGACGCTGACGAAGATAAATGGGAAGCCTTTGTTTCCATACCCATCACCTACAAAGACGAGGTGGTCGGGGTCATTAATGTGCAACACCGAAAGAAACGTCAGCACACGGAGACAGATTTATCGTTGCTCAAAATGATCGCCACCCAAGTAGGTGGAGCCATTTATAACGCCAAACTTATTTCAGAAACCCGCATGCTCAAAGAAGCGCTCGAAACCCGGAAAGTAGTTGAGAAAGCTAAGGGCATGTTAATGAAGCAACAACACCTATCCGAGGATGCGGCCTACAGCCTGATTCGAAAAAAATCGATGGATATGAAGAAAACGATGAAGGAAGTGGCGGAGGCGATTTTGCTGACACTCTCACTCTAGACAGAAAAAAAGCAACTGATATACTAAGCCCGTACAACGACGTACACCCATTAAGACGATGTAGTCTTCCCCCGGTTTTTGCATCGGGTATGGAAGACTTTTTTAATAGCAATGTATGACCCAAAGCCAACTGTTCGCGTTATGTAAGAAGCATAAGATTGAGATGGTTGATGTGAAGTTTACTGATTTAGAAGGCCGTTGGCGCTCGGTTACCCTCACTATGGAAATGTTTACGCCAGCCGTGTTCGCTAAAGGCGTGGCGTTTGATGGTTCAAGCATCCCTGGTTTTCAAACCATTGTAGAAAGTGATCTTGTCATGATCCCCGATCCAAATACGGCTTTTATTGATCCCTTTACCGCTGTCCCGACCCTGTCCATTATTGCTGATCCGATGGATCCAGTGACTGGAAAGGTCGAAGAATATTATAATAATCCACGTTACCTGGCCCGAAAAACACTTGAGTACATGCGCTCCACCAAATTGGCTGATACGATGTATGTGGGCCCAGAAATTGAATTTTTTATCTTTGAAGATGTCCGTTATAGTAGTAGCGATCGGTATTCCAGTTTATCTGTTGATTCGGCTGAAGGTGTCTGGAATAATAAAACACCATATGATCGCGGTAATCAGGGTTTTCGAGTACCGAATCAGCGTGGTTACTTTACTGTTCCGCCGATGGACCAGTTTCATAATCTGCGTAGTGAGATGGTGCGCGAATTGAAAAAGGTCGGCATTGTGGTGGAACGGCACCATCATGAAGTCGGTGGCCCTGGCCAGGCGGAAATCAATGTGCGTTATCAGGATATGTTGAAGCAAGCTGATCAAGTGATGTTGTATAAATATATTGTGCGCAATGTGGCGGCACGCTGCGGCAAAACGGTCACATTCATGCCGAAGCCATTGTTTGGTCATAATGGGACAGGGATGCATTGTCATCAATCATTGTGGAAAAACGGTCAACCGTTGTTTTATGATAAAAAAGGCTACGCCTGTATGAGCAAATTGGGAATGCATTATCTGGCTGGTATTTTGCATCACGCCAAATCGATTTTAGCGTTTGCGGCCCCCACGACCAACTCCTACAAACGCTTAACCCCGGGCTATGAAGCGCCCGTAGTACGAGCCTACTCCAAACGCAATCGTTCAGCGGCTGTACGCATCCCTATTTACGATCAAACCCCATCCGGTACTCGCATCGAGTTCCGCTCGGGTGATGCCGCCGCTAACCCGTATCTGGCCTTTAGTGCTATGCTGCTGGCTGGTTTAGATGGTATAAAGCGCAAACTAGATCCGGGTAAACCGATGGATATGAACTTGTTCGATTTGTCGGATGCCGACAAGCGTAAAGTTAAATTCGTTCCCTCATCACTAAACGAAGCGTTTGAAGCATTAGAAGAAGACCACGATTTCTTAACCAAGCCGGGTGTGTTTACTGAAAGCTTCATTGCCAACTACATGCAAATGAAGGGCCAACAAATGGATGAGATTCGCTTGCGACCTCATCCACACGAGTTTCAGTTGTATTATACGTTGTAAAAACACCTCCTGTAGAGACGCGACTAATCGCGTCTCTACATAATGGCGGTGTTTTTATGTCCGTTCTTTTTCCACTTGGTTAATCACCTGCCGCATTTCCTTCATCATCTCATCCACCACGTCATCTTCAATACCATGCAATTCAGCAATCATGGCAAAGGTATCGAAGGCTTGGCCAGGACACATTACGCAAGCCACTTGCTCACCAAAATGCTTCAACATCACCTCTTGGGCTTCCGGGTATTCCAGCAGAACTTCGCCTATTAAAGAATCTTTGGTTATTTCCATAGGGTAAGAACGTACCAAATTTTTTCAGTTTTGTCCATTTGCGAGATCAGGTGGCCCTTTCGCAATTAACGTCGACGACGTTCATTACGCGCCATCAACCGATCAACTGGCATATGCGGATGGTCGCCAGCTTCTCTGATACCTCGTTCCATTGCTGTATCACCCCACATATCATCACCTTCGACAGCGGCCACCTCACCGTGTTCCAGAAATTCAAGCAAGCGTTCCCTGGCCAATGCGGCGACAGTCAACACGTCCTTTAATCGATCTCTAATGTTATCAGTCACAAAAGTATTAATTTCATCACGTTCTTCGCGGATCCCTAACCTTCGTTCTACCTCAGCGGCATAAGTTAATGCTCGAGTAATAATTTCTGCAACAGTCAGAATTTTATCTGGTAAAGTACCTGGTGCTACTTTTAGATCGTTTTCATCATAACCACTCATAGACATGGCCATCCGTAATTGGGCCAATCCTTCGGTTGTGCGTAAATCCATAGCCCTGATAGAAGCCAGATCAGGCGAAAAATCAATCAGTCTATTGATTTCAGCTGTAATTGATATACTCCCAGGAGTGTCTGTCTTTCGCCCTAGAAATTTTAGTAAAATAATTTTTGCCGACCTAACTTTTTCTGAATCTTGTGACATATGCGTTGATCGTCACATTATTTAGAGCCTCCAGTGAAAAATATTTGTATACACCCAGAGTACAGACGCTCAAGACCGGTACAATCAACAAATTACCTAACAATTGATTCCGTAAAAACGGCAAACCATTGAAATACGACAACATCAATCCGTCCCAGGTAGGTAGATACATCCCCGACAAATGCCAGACACCAAAATTGGTCCAGAGAAAGAAAAACAGGGTTGTCAGCACACCAAAGCCGGTGAATTTCAAGCTATCCAGCCACACCATGACTCGTGATCGACTATGGCGTTTCAGCAATGCACTGCTGATACCAATCACCACCCAGGCAGTCCAGGTGTAGAGCAAAATGTTGGTATTCCCAATCACCATGTCTGAACCCACCACACTGAACAAAGCCACCGCCAAGCCCAAATAGGGGCCGAGGAGTGCGCCGGCAATAATCGAAACGGCCGTGAGGGTTTCAATATTCGGATA